>NZ_NDIM01000375.1:0-6125 GCF_002241375.1 Vibrio sp. V19_P1S1T109
CAATGAGAATTAAACATAAGTTCCTGAAGGTTCAGTTTTTTTTTGTGAACAAGATCTAGATTTGATCTAAAAGCATACGATTTCGTGAACTGCGTATCCTTTAGTGAACTGTGCTAGACTCGGCACTCTGCTATTTAGGTCTGTGTATGCTTACAACAAAAATCCAAAAATCCATTCGGGATAGTTATCAAAACCTGCAATTTCAGCTCGAAAACTTCATTCCTCGTCGAGGACAAAATTATCTTGTTGCTGAGATTGCAAAAACATTGTGTGGTTCATATCACAAGTCCAACCGAATCCTGATTGCTGAAGCGGGTACAGGAATAGGGAAATCACTCTCCTATTTAATGGCGGCGGTTCCTGTTGCAGTGTTGAATAATAGAAAGGTTGTTGTTTCGACAGCCACAGTGGCACTTCAAGAACAGCTGATCAGCAAAGATTTGCCTTTATTTAGACGCATCACTGATCGTCAATTCTCTTTTATCCTTGCCAAAGGACGTCAACGATACTGTTGCACCGAAAAACTCGCGGCTGCGTGTGGAGTAGATGGCTCACAAATTGCCCTGTTCGAATCAAAGCCACAAAAAAAAGACGTTGAATTATTCACCACCATGTATGAAAAACTGGCTCAAGGAAAATGGAACGGTGATCGCGACTCGTGGCCAAAAGCGATTAAAGATGAGTTATGGCAACTGATTGTTAGTGATAAGCATAGTTGTAATGGTAGCTTTGCTGGCCACAGAGATTGTCCTTTTCAAAAGGCGCGTTCAGAACTGGATAAAGCCGATGTCATTATTGCCAACCACAGCTTGGTCATGGCGGATGCTGACCTTGGCGGTGGTGTCATTCTGCCTGAGCCCGAAAACACCATTTACATTTTTGATGAAGCACACCACTTACCTCATGTAGCACGAGATCACGCTTCAGCGTCCGCAAGCTTGAAAGGCGCAGCTAGTTGGTTGGAAAAACTCAATCAATCCGTAACCAAGTTTTCAAGCTTAGCCGAAGAAAAACGAGTGGCACGTTTTCGTAACGAACTGCAAGAGACACTGCAACAACTTATCCCAAGCTTGAGCCAACTGACAAAGCAGTTTGTACCCGAACAATTTGAAGAAAAGCGATACCGTTTTGAGCATGGAGAACTGCCACAATGGCTTGAAGAAGAGTCTAAAACCTTGAAGCGGCTCTCTCAAAAAGCCAATCAATCCGTCGCTAAAATTGCGGACTTGATTGCTGAACGAGTTAAAGAAGGCGAACTCGCCGCTCGGTTGGCAGAACCAGCACTGACTGAATTAGGCTTTTATATTCAGCGTTTAGAGAACCTTGCCCAAGTATGGCTGCTGATGGCGGAGCCCAAGCGAGAGAAAGGAGCCCCTTTGGCACGTTGGCTTGAAATTCACCCTGGGCGTGAAGGTGATTTCATTGTTAACGTTTCACCGCTAGAAATTGGTTGGCAACTTGATCAACAGATCTGGAGCCGCTGCATAGGCGCAATCTTAGTCTCCGCGACGATGCGAGCTCTTAACTCGTTCAGCTACTTTTGCTCGCAAGCAGGGATCAGTGAAAAGGCAGAAGATGGCACACGTTTCCTAGCACTCGCTTCACCGTTTGATTATCAAAATCAGGCCGAGTTACTCATTCCAGCAATGCGTTTTGAACCGCAAGCGAAAGAGTATACTGATTATCTGGTAGAGCGGCTCGCTGAGTTTATTCAGCCAAACAAAGCTAATTTAGTGCTGTTTGCTTCTTACTGGCAAATGCGCGAAGTGGCTGAAAAAATATCAACAGATTTTGTTAAACGAGGCTGGGCGCTGCAAGTCCAAGGTGAAATATCACGCACAGAAATTCTAAATAAACATAAAATGCTAGTGCAGTGTGGTAAAACGAGCGTAATGTTTGGCACCAGTAGCTTTTCGGAAGGGCTAGACTTACCAGGAGAACTTTTGGAGAATCTGGTGATCACAAAAATTCCGTTTGCCGTACCAACCTCTCCAGTTGAGCAAGCTCACGCCGAATACATAGAGAAGCGAGGCGGAAACTCTTTTATTCAGATAACCGTTCCTGAAGCCAGCAAAAAGCTGATCCAAGCCGTCGGGAGATTGCTGCGCAAAGAGCGTGATTCTGGTAGAGTCGTGATTCTCGATCGCCGAATCGTTTCAAAACGCTACGGAAAATCATTATTGGACTCGCTTCCTCCATTTAAAAGAACAATAGAATATTAGCTAGGGCTTAACACTACGCCCTTTCATCTCATTACTCAGGGCCGATTTTATTCATGGAATTTGTTGAGCCAACCACTTTGATTGTGTTGGCGCTTGTTGCTTTTATTGCTGGCTTTATCGATGCGGTCGCTGGCGGCGGTGGTATGCTTACTGTACCCGCGTTATTATCGATCGGTCTTCCGCCGCACATCGCACTAGGAACGAATAAGCTAGCGGCAACATTTGCCTCATCAACTGCCGCATTAACCTACTATCAGAAGAAGTTGTTTCAACCAAATTGCTGGGTCAGAGCTTTCATTGCCACCTTAATTGGCGCAACCATAGGTACTTTTGCTGTCGATGCGATCAGCACCGATTGGCTACAAAAAGTGCTGCCGCTCATTATTCTAGCGGCCGCTATCTATACGATATGGCATAAAACACCACATGCACACCAGGATGTCAGCCCGCCTCCCTGCCCTGTACTTCACAAAAAGCAGTATGCGCAAGGCTTGATACTTGGATTTTATGACGGGCTGGCAGGGCCAGGGACTGGCGCATTTTGGACAGTCAGTTCGATGGCGTTATACCGACTCAACATTTTATTGGCCTCTGGCCTTGCTAAAGCGATGAATTTTACCAGTAATGTAACGTCATTGGTTACCTTTGCCATTTTGGGGCATATTGACTGGGTGCTGGGACTGACTATGGGAGTTTGTTTGATGGCTGGAGCTTTTGTTGGCGCACATTCAGCGATTCGTTTCGGCGCTAAATTTATTCGTCCGGTGTTTGTGAGTGTGGTCAGTGTGCTTGCAATTAAGCTGACTTATGATGCGTGGTTTGCAGGCTTATGAACCATTTTTCTCAATTGAAGTCCTTAATTGAAGAGTTGAAACAACAAGCCGCCAGTGTTGACCGAACTCGTGGTGAACACCATCAGGCTCTGTTTGATGAGCGCCTGTTCCACTGTAAAGCGCACTTATTAATCCCTTGTGTTATGGAAGCAAAAGCGACCTTTGACTCCATCGTGCGCGAACAAGAGAGCCAACGGCTAACCAGTCAACGAGCTCAATATCTAACCGATCGACTGCTTGCACAAATTGCGGCAATCCAACGCGAAATATCGACAGTATCGATCAGAAAAAGTGAGCCCAAGCATCGCAGCTATTATCGCAAACCGATCAATGCGTTATATCAAGAGCTAGCCCAGCACCAAGAATGGGAGCGAAGGCTGATGGATATGGTGAGAGAAAAAGAACTCGGACTCAAGCAAACTTCTGCTGTTAGTCAGCAGCAAGCACAAAAAGCGTTATTAACGGTAGAGCAACGGCTCAAGCGTTGCCAAGAAGCTAAGGCTAAGATCGAAAAACAAATTACGTTCAGGGAGAAAAACCAATAAAATGAATGATCCTACTGTACCGCTAGACGGTGCGTCTGAAGAGATAAAGCTCGCTGTCGATCTCATCTACTTATTAGAAACCAATCAGATTGAACCACACACCGCACTTGAAGCGCTGAAAATCGTACAGCAGGATTTATTGCGTAAACTGGATGATACAGCGAGAGAGTAAGAAGCAAACATCTACTTCTTACTCTTTCAGCCGTTAGACTTTAAATTGTCCAACCAACTGTTGCTGCTTAGCCGAGAGTTGACTTATCTGAGCACCAACCGATTCTGATTCACCGACCAGTGTCAATATCTGCGCGCTAAGATCACGAATATTGGATAGGTTGAGGTTGACTTCACCAGAGACGGCTTGCTGTTCTTGGGCCGCTTTTACAATCTGGCTATTCATATCGTTAATTGCTGAGATGGATTCAAACACTATTTCTAATTCAGCAACGGCCTTTTGAACTTGCATCGCAGTTCCATTTGCTAACGCGTTTCCTTGCTGGATCACCTCAACTACGCCCTCAGTACCTTGTTGGACTTTTTCTATCACTTTGCGTATTTCACCCACAGAGTTCTGAGTCCGCTGGGCCAAATTACGTACCTCATCGGCGACAACAGCAAACCCTCGCCCTTGATCTCCGGCCCGAGCCGCTTCTATAGCCGCATTTAATGCGAGCAAATTGGTTTGCTGTGAAATTCCCTCAATGACCGTTAAAATTTCGGTAATATTGATATTGTTTTGAGCCAACTCTTCAACAACCGGCACCGCATCACTCATTCGCACCACCAGCTTATGCATCTCAGCTTCAGAGGCACGGATGACATCCTGCCCAGTCAGTGCGGAGTGATTAGCTTGCGAAGCGGCTTGCACCGCAGCCTCGGCATTTTGCACAACGAGACTTGCTGTTTGTGTCATTTCTTCAGAGGCAGTCGCCACCATATCCATCTCTTTAAATTGAGACTCACTACGGCTACGCGTTTGTACGGCAGACTGCCGTGCCTGTTCAGTCGTTTGAGCTACTTGGTTCGCACTTTCTACGATCTGCTGAATAATAGCCTGTAATTTGTCTAAAAACTGGTTAAAGCCGCGTGCCAAATCACCGATTTCATCATGGCTACTGATGACAAGCCGCTGAGTTAAATCCCCTTCGCCAGAAGCAATATCTTGTAACCGCTCCACGACCGCTCGAATAGGTTTCACAATTTGGGTGGCAGCTAGCGCAATGATTGCGAGCCCTAAAAAGACTAGCAATGCGCCGGCTAATAGCTCCGCTCTAACGCCATTCTCTACCTGTTGAGTAATGATCTGATCCAGTTGATTGGCATCAGCTAGCACACTCGGTGTCGGCATTTCAAAAACCACGCCCCAAGTCTGGTTCGCCACCTGAATGGGAGCAAAGACAGACAACCACTGCCGATCTGAATTCCATTGAGAATGGACTTTACCCTCGGCTAGAAGATTGGCAATCTCCTTTGTAGTCAAGACTGAATCAGCCAGTGGCGCGCCTAAGGTTAATTCACGCTCATCAGTCGCAATAAGCGTGTTATTTAAGCTGACAATAAAGACCTTACCACTACCACCGAATAGACTTTGATCTGAACTCAGTGCAATCGCTACCAGTGGGCTAAGTTTTAAATCGATGCCAAAAAAACCAATCGCAACGCCATCAATCAAAATGGGCACAGAGAGAGAAGAAGTAAGAAACGTTTCATTGTCTTGAATCACGATTTTAGGCGATGAGATACATGCACTAGCGGTTGTTAACGGGCAGGCGAAACGCTCACTGTTTCCTTCATCCTTCAATGCCACTTCGCTTAATACATTTGCCACCACATTTTCACCATTGGAGGACGTTATCCAGTATGCAGCGAATCGACCTATTTCATTTGAGCCTACATAGTCAGCATTCTGGTAGTTGTCATCCTCGCTATCGAGCAAATTTGGCTTAAAGACGAGATAAGCCCCCTGAACATTGGGATAATTGACTACCGTCTTGCGAACCATTTCATCTAAAGATGTCCTTAACGCTTCGCTTTCACCAAAATTTTCTTCGGTATTTGATTTGAAAAACAAGGCCGTATCAGCAAGCATTTGAGCCCGATACATGGCTTCACTGAGATATTCAGATACTTCGGTGGCATTGAGCAGCGCCCGAGTTTCTAATAACTGCTGCGATTTATTGATCACAGAATCTGAACTTTGTTGTTTTATTGCTTGTTGGTTATTCACTGCGTTATAAACAGAGAAACCAATGAGAGACAATGACGTAATTAGCAGGCAAAGGCCGGCTAAAAGGGTTATTTTCCATTGAACCGAAAGTGTTCGCATACTACATCCTTATGCTGCGCTAATAGGGTTTTCAGACGAAATGGTGACAACTTTAATTAGAGCATATTGACTTGAGAGATCAATCGTAAGTTTACATAAATGTTAATAAAAATATCCTTTCTGACTATTCAAAAAGTTTACGTATTACAATTGATTCGCTTTTCGTCTTGTCCTTGCGCCTTGAAATGGTAACATCTTGCGC
>NZ_NDIM01000189.1:0-26590 GCF_002241375.1 Vibrio sp. V19_P1S1T109
ACCGCTAAGGGCTGATTGGCTGCGAGTGCTCGCTCCAATCTCGCTTGGCCTTGCTCATCTAACCTATCGGGATTACTTACCAATAACCAACGAGTATTCTTAAGGTATTGAGCGTCATTTTTGTTACTCATCGAATTTTGTAGTTCACGCCTGAACTCTGTCAGCTTTTCATTAAAACGCTTCACCACGTGGAAACGGTCAATGACCAACTTCGCCTTCGGAGCGTGCTGTTTTACCGAAGAGATGTATGCCTGTCCCATATCGGTGGCGACGGCTTCAATCGGCTTTTTACAACGCAGTTTCCGCTTCCAAAAACCGTCAAGGCTTTCGGCCTTCTTTCCTTTCTCTGTATAAATGACGGCACTTGTCTTCATATCAATCACAACCGTCATGAAGCCACTTTTTGAGCCACAGTAAATCTCATCAATTCCAATGTGAGTGACGTTTTTAAGACAAGGTTGAGAGTATCGCTTTTGCAGGTAATGCTTCTGAATCTCTTTCACTGTATCCCAACAGACACCACATAGCTTGGCAATAGCATTGATGGTGACGTTCAATGCTGACAGCGAGAGAACATACTGTTCAAAGCCCTTTGTGTAACGCACCTTGGGACGAGGAACAAAGTTAAGCGGCAAATACCCGAGTGTATTACAAGCTCGGCATTCAATCCGCTGGTTTACTATCTGGATGTAACAGGGGCTAGTGCCGATTGGCGTAGCGATGAAACGGCGAACCTTACCTCCTTTTTTTTATGACATCACGACTACGACATGATGGACATTTAATATGAGGATTGTGTGCTACGTGAAAGATGGTCGCGTCACCATCAAACTCTGTAGAGCAATAATGGAAAGGGCCGCGTATTCCAAAGCGATGGTAAAGAAGTGAAGTTGACATTAACTGGCTATTTTTGGCGATATGGTATCAGAAAAGTCATTCAGGTATCGATTTTCCGGATGAACCGGTATTTTTTTGCCTAAAATTTATCATTGGCGATAGAGCCTCACTAACGTGGCGGTCTGGAAATGAAGTGCAGTACCAAAATGATTGAGTGAAAAACAGAGCACGGCAACGTTGCTGCTTTGTATAAGTATCAAACAAAATGAGTAGAACATTTCGCCAAAAGATCATTTTAATATATCCTGTATTTTTTGATTTGTTAGCTATTACGTGGAATTTTATGTTGTTATAAATCCATATGCAGAATATGTAACTTATGCTTTCGGTGTGTGGTTATATAAATGTTCTTTTGAGAGTAGATCGCTGAACGGAGCAGATAAAGCAAATGATCAGGCTGAGATCTTTTATCGATCATAGCCTAATGTGTATGAGGTGGTTGGTGAGCCTAAAGGTATTGTGATAGAGATCAAAGCTGAACTCTCGATAATCCGAGACCATACGTGCCGTTTGATGAAGTGTCGGCCATCACATGCACGAACTATCTACGCAAACGAGCTATCTATTAAAACGAACGATATAAAACATCTACCAAAATCACACTATGTGAAAGATGTTATGTGAAAGACACAAAGAGAGATGGGATCAATATGCAGGAAAATCTTTGCCCTTGTTGCCAAAATCCACTGGCGTGGGATGGGCGTTACCATTGTGCTCAGTGCAAACATCACTTTAACAAAATTGGTTTTTGCCCTGAGTGTGATTCTGAGCTGGAGAAATTGCAGGCG
Organism: Vibrio sp. V19_P1S1T109; assembly: GCF_002241375.1. Taxonomy (NCBI): domain Bacteria; kingdom Pseudomonadati; phylum Pseudomonadota; class Gammaproteobacteria; order Vibrionales; family Vibrionaceae; genus Vibrio; species Vibrio sp. V19_P1S1T109. Next base: position 1,686 of record NZ_NDIM01000189.1, read on the forward strand.
TGTGGCGCAGCAAACTTTTTCTGTAATTCATGCAATGAGCTCAAATCAAAATCTAAGATTCGATTTGAGTTTAAAGCACAAGATTAAGTGATTAATTAACGGTAGAGAAAACTTCGCCATCCGCTACTCGCGTGATCAATTGATCGCCAGTTTTTAGATCACGAGCGCGGTGAATCACTTTGCCGGAGCTATCTCGCGTGATCGAATAGCCTCGTTTTAGTGTCGCTAATGGGCTTACTGCGTCAAGCTTCTCTGCGGCTAGCGTTAAACGGTGTGCTGTGCGCAGGAGCTTTTTCTCCATTACGTCCAGCAATCGTTGCTCGCTTTTGGCTAGTCGATGCTGCTGCTTCGCTAAGGTTTGTACGGGAGAATGCAACTGCAGTTGATGGTATTGCTGGCCAATGTGCTCGCGCTGAGTCGAAATATAGCGCTGTATCGCCCGCTGTAGGCGCATTTCTGTGTCATCAAGTTGCTGGCTTTGACGCTGCAAGCGATAAGTGGGGTGCTGTTTCTCTAGCGCGTGAACCAAAGCGCGTAAATGATGCGCTTGTTGACTGGTGTAATAGCGCATCGCACTTTGTAGTTTGTGTTGGTATGAGGCGAAAGCTTGTCGCTTATTACTGTTGTCTCGGCTGACTAATTCTGCAGCAGCGGAGGGGGTTGGGGCACGTACGTCAGCCACAAAATCAGCAATCGTCACATCGATTTCATGCCCGACGGCACTGATAATTGGGATCTGACTAGCGGCAATTGTGCGCGCTACGATCTCGTGGTTAAAACACCATAAGTCCTCTAAAGAACCGCCACCGCGACCCACAATCAATACGTCACACTCTTGCCTCGCATTTGCTCTACCAATTGCTTGAGCAATTTGAATGGCCGCTTGGTCGCCTTGAACCAGTGTAGGATAAATGATGACGGGCAAGCTTGGATCGCGCCGCTTGAGCACATCAAGAATATCAAACAGGGCTGCGCCAGTTTTTGAAGTAATAACTCCGACGCATTGAGGATTTTCCGGCAAGGGGCGCTTATTGGATTGTGCAAACAGCCCTTCCGCGGCCAACTGCATCTTCAGCTTTTCAAACTCTTGCTGGAGACGACCATCTCCTTCGGGTTGCATACTCTCGATAATGACTTGGTAGTCACCTCTGGGTTCATAAAGAGAAAGACGCGCTTTAACAAGTACCTGCTGGCCATTTTTAGGTTTGAAGGCCACAAAGCGATTATTGCCTTTGAACATCGCACATTTTACCTGCGCGCGAGAATCTTTGAGTGAGAGATACCAATGGCCAGAAACCGGAGCGGAGAAGTTCGATATTTCACCAACGAGCCACACAATGCCCATTTCATTTTCAAGTAACAGGCGTACTTCAGCATTGAGACGAGAGACAGTGTAGATGTTTTCGTTGGTCAAAGAAGGCAAGGCTAATCCCCTAGACGAGGGTATGGAAATTAGCGGCAATATAATACATATCAAGGGTTGGAATGCAAATTAAAAATGAAAAAATGAGTGGTCAAGCGATTACCTCGGGCGTATAATCCGACCGCAATATCAAATCCAAATCGATTTATCCTGTTCATTGTGTATTAGGGCAAATCTTGAGACAACTTGGATTTACCTTTTATTCACTCCTCTTAATTGTGAGATATTGCAAATGCTAAGAATTGCCAAAGAAGCGCTGACATTCGATGATGTTCTTCTCGTACCAGCACACTCCACCGTTCTCCCAAACACAGCCGATCTCCATACTCAGCTGACCAAAAATATCGCACTGAACATTCCGATGATCTCAGCTTCTATGGATACAGTGACAGAGGCTCGCCTTGCGATCGCTCTTGCCCAAGAGGGTGGTATTGGTTTTATCCACAAAAATATGCCCATTGAAGAGCAGGCTGAACAAGTCCGTCTTGTCAAAATTTTTGAAGCGGGTGTAGTCACAGCGCCAGTAACAGTTCGCCCTGACGCAACCATTCAAGATGTGATTGCTTTGACAGAGAAACATGGTTTTGCCGGTTTCCCTGTGGTGAGCGATCACAATGAGCTTGTCGGTATCATCACCGGCCGCGATATTCGCTTTGTTACTGATTTAACAAAAAAAGTTGAAGCAGTCATGACACCAAAAGATCGCTTAGCCACAGTTAAAGAGGGCGCATCTCGTCAGGATGTACAAGAGCGCATGCACAAAGCGCGTGTTGAAAAAGTCTTGGTAGTGAATGATGAATTCAAACTGACTGGTATGATCACCGCGAAAGATTTCCATAAAGCAGAACGTAAACCGAATGCTTGTAAAGATGAACAAGGGCGTTTACGTGTTGGTGCGGCTGTTGGTGCCGGTGCTGGCAATGAAGAGCGCGTAAAAGCATTAGTGGAAGCGGGAGTGGATGTTCTACTGATTGACTCTTCTCATGGCCATTCAGAAGGTGTACTTAACCGTATTCGTGAAACGCGCGCCGCTTATCCTGATCTCGATATTATCGGCGGCAATGTTGCAACGGGTGCCGGTGCGAAAGCTCTAATTGACGCGGGCGTAAGCGCGGTCAAAGTCGGTATTGGCCCGGGTTCAATCTGTACAACGCGTATTGTAACGGGTGTTGGTGTTCCTCAAATTACGGCGATTTCTGATGCAGCTGAAGTGGCTGATCAATACGGTATTCCTGTGATTGCTGATGGCGGTATTCGTTTTTCTGGCGATATTTGTAAAGCGATTGCTGCTGGTGCATCTTGCGTGATGGTCGGCTCCATGTTTGCTGGTACTGAAGAAGCTCCGGGTGAAGTTATTTTGTTCCAAGGTCGTTCATATAAAGCTTACCGCGGTATGGGTTCGCTGGGTGCAATGTCTCAAGGCTCTTCTGATCGTTATTTCCAATCTGACAATGCAGCTGACAAGCTTGTACCTGAAGGGATCGAAGGCCGTATCGCTTATCGAGGCCGTCTAAAAGAGATCGTTCATCAACAAATGGGTGGTTTACGCTCAAGCATGGGCTTAACTGGCTCGGCCACTATCGAAGATCTGCGCACTAAAGCCGAGTTTGTTCGTATCTCTGGTGCAGGTATGAAAGAGTCACACGTGCACGACGTTCAAATTACCAAAGAAGCGCCAAACTACCGCTTGGGTTAATGACGAACCACGAATAGCTTGAAGCTTATGGGGAGCGCGATGCACCCCATCCACTACATTAATGATTGAGATTGACCTTAAATGACTAAAGATATCCATGACCAACGTATTCTGATCTTAGATTTCGGCTCTCAGTACACACAACTGGTTGCCCGCCGTGTTCGCGAAATCGGTGTTTATTGTGAGCTGTGGAGCTGGGATGTTGAAGAAGCAGACATCCGTGAATTCAACCCAGATGGCATTATTCTTTCTGGTGGTCCTGAAAGTGTGACTGAAGCCAACTCTCCGCGTGCGCCACAATATGTGTTTGATTCTGGCGTACCTGTGTTTGGTGTTTGCTATGGCATGCAAACCATGGCTGAACAGTTGGGCGGAAAAGTGGCCAGTTCTGAGGAACGTGAATTTGGTTATGCAGCTGTACAGCTAATGGGTGAATCGGCCCTGTTTAGCGACCTTGAGCTAACGCAAGACGTTTGGATGAGCCACGGTGATAAAGTGGTGCAGATTCCAGCTGATTTTGTAAAAACAGCGCAAACGGAAACTTGTCCTTATGCGGCAATGGCGAACGAAGAGAAAAAATATTATGGCGTGCAGTTTCACCCAGAAGTGACGCACACCAAAAACGGTCTAAAAATGCTTGAGAATTTCGTTCTCAACGTTTGTGGTTGTGAGCGTCTATGGACGGCTGAGTCTATCATCGAAGATGCGGTTGCTCGTATTAAAGAGCAAGTCGGCGACGATGAAGTGATCCTTGGCCTATCGGGTGGTGTAGATTCGTCAGTTGTGGCGATGCTGGCTCACCGAGCGATTGGCGATAAATTAACCTGTGTGTTCGTTGATAACGGCCTATTGCGTCTGAATGAAGCTCAGCAAGTAATGGATATGTTTGGCAACAAATTTGGCTTAAACATCATTCATGTTAATGCAGAAGATCGTTTCCTCAACGCACTGCAAGGTGAGTCTGATCCGGAAGCGAAACGCAAAATTATTGGCCATGTGTTTGTTGATATCTTCGATGAAGAGTCAAAGAAATTGAAAAATGCAAAATGGCTCGCGCAAGGCACGATTTACCCAGATGTGATTGAATCGGCCGCCTCTAAAACAGGCAAAGCGCATGTGATTAAATCTCACCATAACGTTGGCGGTTTGCCTGATGATATGGAAATGGGATTGGTTGAACCACTGCGTGAGCTTTTCAAAGATGAAGTACGCAAGATTGGCCTAGAGCTTGGTCTGCCTTACAACATGCTTTACCGCCATCCGTTCCCTGGTCCTGGCCTTGGCGTACGCGTGTTGGGCGAAGTGAAGAAAGAGTACTGTGATTTGCTGCGCCGCGCCGATGCTATTTTCATTGAAGAGCTGCATGCCGCTGATCTGTATAACAAAGTGTCACAAGCTTTCACGGTTTTCTTACCTGTTCGTTCAGTAGGCGTTATGGGTGATGGACGTAAATACGATTGGGTTGTATCACTACGCGCTGTGGAAACCATTGACTTTATGACAGCACATTGGGCGCACCTGCCTTATGAGTTCTTGGGTAAGGTTTCTAACCGTATCATCAATGAAGTGAATGGTATTTCTCGTGTGGTTTACGATATTTCAGGTAAGCCACCAGCAACGATTGAGTGGGAATAATCCTCCAAAAAAGCGTACTCCTTCGGTGAGTGCCCTGTTATGATTGCTGCGAAATAGTCGGGGAGCCGATGCAGATTCTGCATCGGCTGAGATCGAAATTCGAGACCCGTCGAACCTGATTCAGTTAATACTGACGTAGGGAACTATGAGCACTTTGTCACCAGCCGAATAACAACGGCTAACCTTTGTAAATTCGATTACCGAACTTTTCAAATCACGGTCAAAGTCAGTTCCTGTATGTCTGTCATAGGAGCGACCATGGCACACCCAATACAGAAACATACTCAAGAAACGACGCGATTAAACATACCCGTTGTACTTACTATCGCAGGGTCTGATAGCGGTGGAGGGGCAGGCATTCAAGCCGACATCAAAGCGATATCGGCAACCGGCAGTTTCGCGTGTTCCGTTATTACCGCCATTACTTCACAAAATACTCAAGGCGTTTCCGCCATTTTCCCTATTCCACTTGATCATATCGAAAGCCAGTTAGATGCCGTCTTTAGCGACTTGAAGATCGTGGCCGTTAAAATTGGCATGCTAGCCGATGCCAGTATCATCAAGATCGTTGCCAACAAAATGCAGCAATACCAACCCAAGAGCCTTGTGATAGACCCCGTGATGGTGGCGACCAGTGGTGATTTATTACTTGAGCAATCGGCAATCAGTACATTAAAAGAAATGTTGATCCCTTTGGCTGACATCATTACCCCCAATTTATTTGAGGGAGCAGTACTTACTGGCAAGCCGGTTCCTCAATCTGGAGTCGAAATGAGCGGTATGGTGGCTGATTTACGAGCGTTGGGTGCAAAGGCGGTGCTGCTAAAAGGTGGGCATTTAGAACAAGATGAAAACAGCAACGATCTTTTGATCATGCAATCTTCGTCAGAATTACTCAGTGCGAAGCGTTTTCCAACCCAAAATACCCATGGGACGGGTTGCACGCTCTCTTCTGCGATCGCTTCTTATCTTGCTCAAGGAAATAACCTGCACAAATCCGTGTATTTGGCTAAGCAGTACATATCGCAAGCCATTGGCTATGCCGATGAACTGGATGTTGGCCAAGGTCGCGGCCCAGTTCATCACTTTTTTACTGGCCACGCTCATGTGCGCTAAGCCATTGCCGGTGCGATGATGCTTGAGAAATTTGAGGCATTGGTTGTTCACTTAACCTGATGAAAAATAGATTGAACTCTAAAAGCCTCAAGCTTTTTTGAGGCTTTTTCATATTTATCGACTTGCCTTCAAAGGGCGATGTCGCCGTACGATAATTGGTTTACATCATGATGAAACCACTCGCATTTTGACATTTAATTAATAAGTTTCACTGTCAACAATGGCTCGGCTATCCATACTATTTTCACCGTACCCACTAAGCAAAAAATAAGGGATTGATATGTTGAAAACAAAGCATTTAGCCGTGCTGATTAGCAGTGTCTTAGCCGCAAACAGTTACGCGTTAAATATCTTACCTGACCCTGAAAATTCCGCGGGTTATATTGTCTCTAAAGTAGAGCTACAAGCGGCAGAAAAAGCCAAAACAGCGGATCCTATGTATGCCATCTGGTCGAAAGCACTAGAAACGCGTTCGAATGCGATTGTTGAAGCAATAGTACCGGGTTTAAGTTCTAACCCTGAAAACGTCAAGCGTGTTGAACGAGTTTTTCCACAGTACGAGTGGGATTTCTTAACTCAAATGGCGGCTCCCGAATACACCTACACACGCTTCTTACGGGCAATTGGCAAATTCCCCGCGTTTTGTGGCGAATATACGGATGGCCGAGATTCTGACGCAATTTGTAAAAAATCCATCGTGACGGCTTTTGCTCATTTCTCACAAGAAACGGGTGGTCACATTGCGAAAGACAACGTATCTGATAATCCGAATAGGCTTGAAGAATGGCAGCAAGCATTGGTTCATGTGCGTGAAATGGGTTGGTCTGAAGGGCAAAGTGGCTACACAACCGGTTGTGGCCAAAATGATTGGCAAAATGCTCGTTGGCCGTGCGCCGCTGGGCAAGGTTATTTTGGTCGAGGTGCGAAGCAGCTCTCTTACCATTTCAACTATGGCGCTTTTTCTGAAGTGATGTTTGATGGTGATGCCAAAGTACTACTCAATAACCCCGGGTTGGTAGCGGATTCTTGGTTGAATTTAGCTTCAGCGATTTGGTTTTTCTTAACACCTCAAGCACCGAAACCGGCAATGTTGCACGTAATTGACCGTACATGGACACCTTCGCAACGTGAAAGCGATGCCGGTATTGGCTATGGTTTTGGCACCACAATTAACGTTATCAATGGTGGCATTGAGTGCGGTGAGCAGAACAAAGATAAAGGTCAACCGGTTAATCGCATTCGCTACTGGGAAGGGTTAGCGGATCATTATCAAATACCGATTGAGTCTGATGAAAAGAATACCTGTTGGCAGCAAACGCCTTACGGTAGCTTAAATTTGAACGGTGCGATGGACGTGCTGTACACCAACTGGGATGGTAATTGGAAATATTACTCTGATCGCCCAGGTGGCTACTCGTTTGAATGTGAACTGGTTGGTTTCCAAACTGCGTATTCAGCCCTTGTTGCTGGTGATTACGAAAAATGTGTGACTAACTTTTATGGTTCACATTCTAGCTGGCCCCAAGTGCGTGTTGTGGATGCGATTGATCCCGGTACGCCACCAGAGCCGCCAGTGGATGGCATCGTCGGCTGGGAAGCGACAAAGGTATATAACACGGGCGATAAGGTGAGCTATAAAGGCGCTACTTATGAAGCTAAGTGGTGGTCACAAGGTAATGAACCCACTCAAGGTGATCCTTGGAAGCTTATTACAGGTGGCTCAACAGCGCCCACAACACCTGACCCTGTTGAGCCACCACCAGTGGTCAATGAGCCAGAACCGCCCGTCACGCCAGAGCCTACGCCACCAAGCAGTGATTTTTCAAGCTGGGTTGCAGGGGTTACTGTTGCAAAAAATGGCGATAAAATTACGCATAATGGAAAGTGTTTTATGGCTAAAAATAACCCCGGAGTATGGGAATCACCCACGCAAAGTAACTGGTTTTGGGATGAAATAAACTGTCAATAGAGAGTAACATTTAGCAAAAGGAGAGCAGCACGATCGAATTCGGTTGCTCTGCTCTCTTTTTGAACAATCAAGTGGTTAAATTTACAATCTTAGTTTTCGTTAACGTTCTTTCCATTTTGTGTGCTACTCCACTAAAATCCGCGCGTAATTTTTATCAACATTTTTTAAGGTACTCGCGAATGTCTACTAAATTGGCCAATCCAGCGCCGCTAGGCCTAATGGGTTTTGGCATGACGACTATCCTGCTTAATATCCATAACGCAGGCTTTTTCCCTATCGACTCTATGATTTTGGCGATGGGTATTTTCTACGGTGGTTTAAGTCAAGTCATCGTGGGTATCATGTGTTTTAAACGTGGTGACACTTTTGGTACCACAGCGTTTACCTCTTACGGCCTATTTTGGCTCACATTGGTTGGCCTGATTGTCATGCCATACATGGGACTACCAGCAAGCCCTGCTCACTTTATGGGTTGGTACTTAGCGTTGTGGGGCATTTTCACTGGTTTCATGTTTATCGGTTCATTGTGCTACCCACGTGCTAAACAAGTGGTATTCGGCTCACTGACCATTCTATTTGCTTTACTAGCTGCGCGTGATTTCACTGGTAGCGAACTTATCGGCACGATTGCTGGCTTTGAAGGCATCTTCTGTGGCGCAAGTGCGATTTATTTTGCAATGGCTCAAGTTCTGAATAATGAATATGGCCGTGTTATTTTACCGATTGGTGAAAAGAAAGCGCAAAACGCTGTTGTCGAAAAGTTGACGACACAAGAAATCGCAGCCTAATACTGGTTGATGAAAAAGAAAAAGGGTTAGCGTTTGCTAACCCTTTTTACGTTTACCTTGATTGCTTTTTGCTGATGAGCTTAGCTAATCCGTTAGGATGATGGTTGTTCAACACCCACGGAGCTTTCTTCTACAGTTGGTTCTTGTCCCGTTTTGCGTTTATATTTTCCTTCCCAATATGTCGCATTCTTAATGCCGAGTTTTACTGGGTTGAAAAGATACTCATCGACACCTTGTTTTTGTTGTTCTTCATAATCTTTGAGTGCTGCAATAGCTGGTTTAGCCATAAAGAAGATGATCAAAATCCCGACTATGTTTAGCCACGCCATCAAACCCACGCCCACATCACCCATTGCCCAAGCAAGGTTCGCGGTTCTCACTGTGCCGTAGAATACCGTTGCGATGATCACTACTTTAAGAAGGAACATCAGGCCATCGACTTTAAAGGTGCGGCGAATGTAAGCAATATTCGTTTCAGCAATATAGTAGTATGCCAAAATCGTGGTAAAGGCGAAGAAGAACAGAGCAAACGCAACAAAAGGTTTACCCACGCCCGGTAGTGCGCTCTCAATCGCCATTTGGGTAAATACTGGGCCATTGGCACTAATATCCGCCGCGATGTTCTGTACTAAAAATGCACCTTCTGCGCCGCCGTGTACGTTATAAGCACCAGTGATCAGAATCATGAACGCGGTTGCGGAACAGACCAGCAAAGTATCAATGTAGATAGAAAATGCTTGCACTAAACCTTGCTGCGCTGGGTGATCAACACTCGCGGCAGCCGCAGCGTGCGGTCCAGTACCTTGGCCTGCTTCGTTTGAGTAAACACCTCGTTTTACCCCCCAACCAATCGCAGCACCAATACCTGCCATTGGTGTGAACGCATCACCAATGATCATGGAAAAAATACGTGGTACTTCACTGATGTTAAGCAGGATGATAACAAACGCAGTAATGACATAGGCCAAAGCCATAAATGGCACCACGACCTGTGTGAAGTTAGCGATACGCTTAACACCACCAAAGATGATGAAAGCTAAAATAATTGACACTACGGTACCAGTAAAAATCTTAGCAAAAGTGAAGCTACCGATAGTGGTTTCAATGATTGGGCCAGCCCCAAAAGCCGCTTCTACGGCATTACCAATGCTGTTGGATTGCACGCCAGGTAAAAGCACACCACAGGCAAAGATGGTGGAAATGGCGAAGATCCATGCATACCATTTTTGTCCCATCGCTTTTTCGATGTAATAAGCGGGGCCACCACGGAATTCACCTTCATCTTCTTCTTTATAAATTTGTGCCAGAGTTGACTCAGTATAAGCAGTCGCGGCACCAAAAAAGGCCACTACCCACATCCAGAAAATAGCACCAGGGCCACCAAAACCAATTGCTGCGGCTACGCCTGCAATATTACCCGTACCGACGCGTCCCGAAAGTGAAACGGCCAAAGCTTGGAAAGAGGATATCCCTTTGGTTGAGCTTTTTCCGGAAAGAAGAAGTCGCCACATTTCAAAAAAGTGACGGACCTGAACGAATCGGGTCACAATTGAGTAGAATAAACCCGCACCAAGGCATAAATAGATTAGCGCCGGGCTCCAGATTATTCCATTCAGAAAATCAACAAATGACTGCATATGCATTTCCCTGTTTTAGTAGTTTTGGTGAGTGTTGTGTTTGCTTTGTGGGCAACATATTAATCTTTTTGTAACTTAGATGTTAATTTATTTGTCTGTGAATAATCGTTAGCGTGATGAGGAACACAAAATGCTAACGAAATGTTAAATAATAGGTGGGTTAATTAGAATTGGCTAAAATTTCAGCGCATATGGGTTGGTCACCCGAAAGGTTGGAAATTAAATCCTCTCGGGTGAATCATTATGCATAATAACTTTCCACTAAGGTTTAGCTAATAATAAGCATTTTCTATTGTGGCTAGTTGATGAGGTAGCGAGAGAGATTCAACTCATGAATTGGTAAAGCACAAGTTTGCTCACTGACAATGTCGGCAAGAAGCTGTCCAGATCCGCAAGCCATCGTCCACCCTAAGGTTCCATGTCCGGTATTGGTGTAGAGGTTTTCAAATGGAGTGGAGCCTATAATCGGGGTTCCGTCAGGCGTCATTGGTCTAAAGCCTGTCCAGAATTCAGCTTGTGCTAAATCACCGCCTTGAGGAAAGAGATCGGTCACGACTTTTGCAATGGTTGCTTTGCGCGCATCAGGCAAGGCAGGATCAAACCCGGCTAACTCTGCCGTGCCCGCGACACGAATTCGATCCTCAAAACGAGTGATGGCCACTTTATATGTTTCGTCCATTACCGTTGAACGCGGGGACAATTCGGCGTCGACAATCGGCAGCGTTAGTGAGTACCCTTTCACTGGATAAACAGGAATGGAGATACCCAATGTCGCCAGTAAAGCGGTAGAGTAACTGCCGAGTGCGACGACATATTTGTCTGCTTTCAGTTCACCTTTATCGGTTTGGACAGCGATGATCTTTTTGCCTTCAGTGGTTAATGTTTTTATTTGTGTATCAAACAGAAATTGCACCCCACGGCTTTTCGCGAGCTCTGTTAATTGTTGGCAAAACAGATAGCAGTCCCCGGTTTCATCGTCGGGGAGGTACAAACCACCTCGCAATTTATCGCGTACAAGAGCAAGACCCGGCTCTTGCTTAATGCACCCATCGACATCAAGAAGCTGATAACGAATCCCACTTTGCTCGAGTAGTTTGATGTCCTTTTGTATCGCTTGTAGCTGTTTTTCGCTGCGAAACACTTGCAACGTTCCAAGCCGACGGCCTTGATATTGCAGGTTATGTTGCTGATTCAGGTCAGCCAAACAAACGCGGCTGTAATTGGCAATCGCCAGCATTCGGGCTTTATTGATGTTGTAACGATCCTGTTGGCAGTTCAATAACATTTTACCCATCCATGCCAACAGCTGTGGGTCGATAGACGGTTTTATTTTCAACGGTGCATGCTCTTCAAACAGCCACTTTAATGCTTTTTGTGGGATGCCGGGTGCAGCCCAAGGGGAAGAGTAGCCATAAGATATTTGCCCTGCGTTAGCAAAACTGGTCTCTTTTGCACCTTGTGATTGGCGATCCACCACCGTTACTCGGTGGCCCGCTTGTGATAAATACCATGCGCTGGTTAGCCCGATGACGCCGCTACCTAAGACGATCACGTCCATGTTGTCTCCTTAAATCACCCTAGTGTGTTCTCTGAGCACATTCAGAGTCGGTGTAAATGTTCACATAATGGCAACATCAAACCTCAAATTGAGTGGAAACACAATCACTAGCCCCTATACTTATTTTTATGTGGTGATGACAGAAGGGGGGGAAATGAAGTCAGAGACAGGTCGCCATCAGCGCTGATTGTGTCTATGTTTCAATACTGCATAAATCATAACGATAAAAGTGATAGCGGCCATTGCCCAGATCCAATAGCGGTAAGCAGAATAAAAGTGGCTGATTTGATGAAGATGTTCAAACGCAAAATGGGTGAGTAAACCAAAAACCGCGACCCAAACCGTGGTGGCAAGCACGTTACCCAGTAAAAATACTCTGATGGGCATTTTCGCTACTCCGCAGGCTAATGGCATGAATTGTTTTATCCCCTCAACAAAGCGGCTGATGATTAAGCAAATCGGGCCGTATTTTTGAATAGCGCTTTGCAGTTTTTGAAATTTAGCCCCTGAAATATAGCCCTTTTTATCCAACCAACCTTCAAAATAATAGCCGAGCAGATAGCCGCAACTGTTACCAATAAAGCAGCTTAGCCACGATATAATCATAACCAGCGAGAAATTCATTACGCCATTGGATGACAAAATGGACGCGGCAATCATGAGCGATTGGCCGGGCATCGGAATGCCAATCCCTTCGAAAAAGATGCTGATGATCAGTGCTAGGTAGCCGTACTGTTCCAATAACGGCTGCATTGAGAGGAGCAGTTGATTGATAGGTTGCAAAGCGGGTATCCACCATCGAAAGTTTGAGGTTATTTAATACGCTGGTTCTTCGTTTGAATCAACGTCATCGTGTGATAATGCCCATTTCTTGGCTCTTAAAATAGAATACGTTGTGGTTAGTACCTTCAAATTAGCTGAAAATCATCAGCAAATTTGTTGTGGTTTCTATGCTCTTTTGGCGTAGTACACTGCTTAAAAATCAAGAGGAGTTATTTTATGTTTCATGCCCATGTTTATTTTGATCTCGTAGAGCAAGCGAAAGCACAACGCGTACAACAAAAAATTGCCCAACAACGACATGATGTACAAGCCATGTTTGGCTTAGTACCAAGGCTTGTTGGCCCGCACTTAAAGCCGATGTTTGAAGTACACCTTGCTGACAATAGCCACGGATTTATTGAGTGGCTAGATGAACATCGGGAAGGTCTTAGCGTGTTGATCCATCCGGTTTCTGGAGACGATAGGTATGACCATTCTCAGGGACAAGTTCTGTGGTTAGGAGAGACTTTAGGGGTGAACTTAGTCGTATTGCGTTAGAGGATGCCTATCAAATTAATAGCCACAGTGAATTAGTGTTTAATGCTCATCTTGTCTAGTCTGTACAGAACGCAGCAGAAACAATAATCGTGGCAAGGTTTTGAAGAAAAAGGTTTTTCGAACAAGTCGTGACAGCAGGCTCATCACCTCTCGTTGTTATTGTATATACATGATGTTGTTCTAAGTTTTGTTGCATTTGAATTTAATACAGTGAATGTTCAGCCAATATCGACCGTGCTGAGTGTTTTTAGAATAAATCAAGCACACTTAAATAGCCGCAGTAATGCGAAGCAAGGAGAACGCAATGGAGAATAAAGGTATGAATTCGGGCGGTAAATGCCCTGTCATGCACGGCGGAGTAACTTCTGCTGAACTATCGAACATGGATTGGTGGCCAAAAGCACTGAATCTTGACATTCTTCACCAGCACGACGTGAAAACCAACCCAATGGGTGCGGATTTTAATTACCGTGATGCGCTAAAAGCATTGGATGTAGATGCCTTGAAAAAAGATCTCAAAGCATTGATGACCAATAGCCAAGAGTGGTGGCCTGCCGACTGGGGGCATTACGGTGGTTTGATGATCCGCATGGCATGGCATTCTGCAGGTACTTATCGAATTGCAGATGGTCGCGGTGGCGCGGGCACTGGCAACCAGCGTTTTGCTCCGCTTAACTCGTGGCCCGATAACGCCAACTTAGATAAAGCTCGTCGCTTATTGTGGCCAATCAAACAAAAATACGGCAACAAAATCAGTTGGGCAGATCTGATGATCTTGGCGGGTAATATGGCTTATGAATCCATGGGGCTTAAAACCTTTGGTTTCGCTTTTGGTCGTGAAGATATTTGGCACCCAGAAAAAGACACTTATTGGGGCTCAGAAAAAGAGTGGCTAGCGCCAAGTGGCGGAGAAAATAGCCGCTATTCCGGTCAGCGCGATCTAGAAAACCCGCTTGCTGCGGTGATGATGGGCCTGATTTATGTAAACCCTGAAGGCGTTGACGGTAATCCAGACCCGCTGAAAACCGCACATGACATGCGCGTCACTTTTGAGCGCATGGCAATGAATGATGAAGAAACCGTGGCGCTGACAGCGGGTGGGCATACGGTGGGTAAAGCGCATGGTAATGGTAGCGCTGCGAACTTAGGGCCAGATCCTGAAGGGGCGGACTTGCACGAACAAGGCTTGGGTTGGAATAACCACGCCAGCCGCGGCATTGGCCGTAATACCGTCACCAGTGGTATTGAAGGTGCATGGACTACGCACCCAACCCAGTGGGATAACGGCTTCTTCCACCTGTTATTTACCTATGAATGGCAACTAACGAAGAGCCCTGCTGGCGCGTGGCAGTGGGAGCCAATCAACATCAAAGAGGAAGATAAACCGGTTGATGTGGAAGACCCAAGCATTCGCTATAACCCCATGATGACCGATGCCGATATGGCGCTGAAGATGGATCCTGAATATCGCAAGATCTCAGAGCGTTTCTACAAAGACCCAGCGTATTTCTCTGAAGTGTTTGCGCGAGCTTGGTTTAAGCTTACTCACCGTGATATGGGGCCTAAAGCGCGTTACTTTGGCCCTGATGTTCCGGCAGAAGATCTCATTTGGCAAGATCCCATCCCCGCAGGTCGTAAAGATTATGATGTGGATGCAGTAAAAGCAAAAATAGCGGCCAGCGGCTTAAGCATCAGTGAGATGGTCAGCACCGCATGGGATAGTGCTCGTACTTTCCGTGGTTCCGATAAACGTGGTGGCGCTAACGGTGCGCGCATTCGCTTAGCTCCTCAAAAAGATTGGCAAGGTAATGAGCCAGAAAGGCTCAGCAAAGTGTTGGCTGTTCTGGATAAAATTGCTGCTGATGCGGGTATTAGCATCGCCGATACCATTGTTTTGGCGGGTAACGTCGGTGTTGAACAAGCGGCCAAAGCGGCAGGCGTTAATATTACTGTGCCTTTTACTACCGGACGTGGTGATGCAACGCTTGAACAAACGGATGTGGAATCGTTTGATGTGCTTGAGCCACTGGCGGATGGTTTCCGTAACTGGCAAAAGAAACATTACGTGGTTAACCCAGAAGAGATGCTGCTAGATAAAGCGCAACTATTGCGCCTGACCGCCCCAGAAATGACCGTATTGATTGGTGGATTGCGAGTGCTCGGTACAAACTATGGCGGCAGTCAACATGGTGTATTGACAGACCGTGTTGGGGCGTTGACTAACGATTTCTTCGTTAACCTCACCGACATGAATTACACTTGGAAGCCAACAGGCCGTAACTCTTACGATATGGTTGAGCGTAAGAGCGGTAAAACAAAATGGACAGCGACTCGTGTTGATTTGGTGTTTGGCTCAAACTCCATTTTGCGCTCATACGCTGAAATTTACGCGCAGGACGATAACAAAGAGAAGTTCGTCAAAGACTTTGTCGCTGCTTGGACCAAGGTCATGAACGCCGATCGCTTCGACGTGTTGTAAACCCTCTTCACTCAGTAATCTTGATATTAAGGCCCTCTTAGCGAGGGCCTTGTGGTGTCTCGGTTTTCTCTCTAAACGGCTTGTTTATAAAAGAGACTAGTCCCCAAAAAACGAGTGTTTCTAAAAACAGACGGAACCTAAAAACAGATGATATCTAAAAAATAGAGGGCATCTAGGAAGCATCACACAGCGATATATTTTATTGTAATTCCAAGTGAGCCAGTGTTTTGAAGTGCTTGAAGGTTTCGCATTGCGACAGACTTTTGCCTAATTTTTTATTAATCAGCACTTGGAAAAGATCATACAGCCCCATCGCCTCTTCATAGTCACATTTACTTAAGGCGAGGAAAAAGATCAGATAGGCTTTTTCACCATTGCCCCATTCAATTCCACGCGGTGCAGCGACGGTGTAAACCATCGAACGTTTAGCAAAGAGTTCAATTGAGTGAGGTAGAGCAATGTATTCGCCCATCATGGTTGAAACCAAACTCTCTCGCTCTTGCAGTGAAGCTCGGTATCCTTCTTCTACCAACTCCGTTGATTCAAGATGTGAGCAAACCTGCTCAAAGAGGTGTGATTGCTCAATGACGTCATCAAGGTAGAGAAATTGAGCCTTGGAAAAATACTTATCCAAAAGATAAGAGTGCGTGCGATCAACCAACACTTGTTTGCCCAGTTCTTCCAATTGATGTTGGGTAGGGAAGGGGTCAACCACAAAGCTCTGAATCTCTCTATTGGCTAAGGGCATGGTGGTAATAATGAGGTCCGCTTGCGTGGCATCAGCGGTGATCAACTGTTCAGGGGAATAAACCGTTTTCATATCCAATTGCGGATACTGGCGGCGGATGATCGCTTCTAGCCCAAGTGTTGCGGCATTACCGGCGTCGCAATACAGGAGCGCTTTGGGTGTACGGTGACCTAAATGGTAATTACGTTCAAGTCCCACACCAATGTGAATCACAAGATAGCCTATTTCGTGCTGTGTCATGCAGTAACCCGTCTCTCTGATCCAGTCTGCGATGGCCGATAAGGTAATACTGTAAGCGAGTGGGTAGTGCTGTTTGATATGCTCGGCCAATGGGTTAATTGTGGCGACATGATGTTTGACTCGAATGATCATATGGCAGACGTGGTTGTGAAGATCGCGGCGTAATAGCGCATCGTCACGTACATCGTAAGGGTAATTTTGATAGATATAATCAAAGATGTGAGTGACTAGAGCATCGGCTTCATGCTGTACACCCTGGCTAAGGAGTGCTTGATTCGTCGCAATTCTCGCTTGAATGTGAATCGCCAAGGCGGCAATTTCATGGTTATTGGCGGGTAACAGCATCGGTAGCGCAGAAAATAACGCTTTGGCAATTGGTAGCGTCGTTTCATGAACATCGTTTTTAGAAAATTCGGTAAGCTCTTTGCCACACGCGAGCCTGTGCAGTGTGACGGCGGCATAAAGGGTTAACCAACGCAGCCCAATATCATTGATATAGAGTGTATGGTTGGTCAACACTTCACGAAAGCGCGCTGCAAAAATTTGCTGAGATTTTTCAGGGAAAATCGTACTAATAAAGCCCAGAGCTTGTTTTGTCTCTTTTTGTTCGATGTAGATAAGTTGGGTTAAACGGGAGCGAATCGCCATTTCTGGGCCTTGGATCAGCATGCCCAAACGAGGTTTACTTTCAATCGATAAACCAAACGTGGCCAGTTGGCTGCGTACATCAACCATATCATTTTGAATAACAGTGCGGCTTAGATTCCATGTCTCGGCCAATTCGTCAATTTTTACGCCTTGTTCTGCCGTTAATAGCAGTACTTGAATCTGGATTATACGCTCTTTACTGGTCCTTGGAATCGTTTCTGCATTTTGCACCCTCGACAAAAAATGCTCGAAAGTTGATGGGTTGTAAATATTGAGTTGGTAACCGGAACCGCGCTGGTGGAGAAGATGTGCGCCATGATTGACCATCACATTATTGAGCAGCGCGACATCGGTGCGTATGGTGCGTGTCGAAACATTAAGCCGTTGCGCAAGTTCGTCCTGAGTCAAAGGCGAGGCGGATACAGCATCCAACAAATGAATTAGGCGAGGGTGCGGTAGCTTGTACATCATCGATTCCCATTCCAGCATGAACAGCGCTATCTAAAAGGTAAAATGCACTAAAGGCAATAGATAGCCAACGCTTTGTTATGCCGGAGCACATGCTCCGGCGTCGGTGTTATGAATGTGCCAGTTGTTTTTGAGTCATGGCCAGCAGGGTTTTCACATTCTCGGGGCGAGTCTGTCCGGTCTGTTCATCGATGATTGAGCTATAAATGTGTGGAATGACTTTTTCGACTCCAGCATCGAGAGCGATGCGTAAAATCTCTTCAAAGTTGTTTAGATCAATACCACCCGTTGGCTCTAACCAAAAGTGGTGACGAGCACAGGCGTTGGCAACTTCTTGGTACTCAGCTTTGCATTTTAGCCCCTGCATTGGGAAGAATTTGACTGAGCTGCAGCCCATATCTTGCAACATGGCAATCGCTGTATCTACGGGAACTATTGCTTCTTCCATACCTGAACTTTTTGGGCCAGTTGAGATTTTAACCAAGCCAACAGTACCTGATGGTGAAATCAAACCATTCACGATAGTGTGATGTTGACCTAGCGCTTGACGCGTAGCCCCCACACCAGTAAAGACTTGATTGACATGCTGAGGTTGTAGTATTCCGGCTAAAGCCGTCACCATATCCGATTGTTTGGGATCCCCTGCGCCAAGGCCAATCGATAAAGCATTCTCGATTTTTTCAGCGCACGCTTTCATATCAGCCGCAGCGCTTGCGGTATCTGGGTAATCTTTCGAGAGCATACCAACCAATACATGGCCTTGTGCGGCTTGGTAGACTTCAATCGCATTATGATGAGAGCCCGCCAGCACATTGAGACATACACGGTCAGCGTAAAAATTAGGGCTTAAAGACATTCTAATGACTCCTGATTCAGTTGGTTCATGGCGCTAAGAATAAGTTCAAGTTGATGAGATGAAACACTGCGGACATCAAATTCCACTGAACCTTCATTGGATTTGTAAGCGCGGCAGTAAATCGCTGGGTTACCATTTTGAAGGCGTGTGACGGCTTCATTAGCGCTGATACCAAATTGTTTGGCATCAAAACTCACTTCTGCACGTGCGATATCTCGGCCTGCACTGTCCCAAACCACGCGCGCGCTTATCCCTTCAATACGGTTTAACCCCTCGATAAATGGCGTCATTTTATCCACCATTTGTTGGCCGGTTTCTTGTTGGCGGCTTAAGTACAACTCAATGGCATGCGTTAGGCCTAAAATGCCTTCTTTACCGACTTTCATGGCACGGCCAATCCCTGCAGATTGCTGCTTAACCCATTCAACATATTGATGTTTCCCAATCACTAAACCGCTGGTTGGGCCTTCAATCGCTTTCGCACCACTGTAGATCACCAGATCAGCCCCTTGCTGATAATAGAGTTGTAGATCCTCTTCTGCTGCTGCATCAACAATCAACGGAAGCTGGTGGTCTTGAGCCACTTTGGCCGCTTGTGCCACGGTTAACATGCTTTTTTGCACGCAATGGTGCGATTTAATGTAGAGAATGGCGGCGGTATTGGGGGTGATTGCCGCGGCTAATTGTTCTGCGCTGCATTCATTAGCCCAACCGGCCTCAATCAGGTTACCGCCGCCAAGATTTA
Organism: Vibrio sp. V19_P1S1T109; assembly: GCF_002241375.1. Classification (NCBI taxonomy): domain Bacteria; kingdom Pseudomonadati; phylum Pseudomonadota; class Gammaproteobacteria; order Vibrionales; family Vibrionaceae; genus Vibrio; species Vibrio sp. V19_P1S1T109. Next base: position 21,012 of record NZ_NDIM01000189.1, read on the forward strand.
CCATGCTGCCAACCGGGGCACCATAATTGACGTTATGCCCTTTGGGGATCACAATATCCGTTGCGATCGGGTGCGTTTTTGCATGCAGATGTTCAAGCAGATAAGGGTTACCACGCACAATGACTGCCGCGACACTCTGTGCAATTCCCGCTGAAGCGCATGAGACCACGACTGCATTTTCAACTTGCAGCAAACGAGCAATATATTGGCCAGTTTTGTTCACCAAATCGCTCATTTCAAAGTAGTTGTTCATCCCAAAACAGACAGTCTGCTCCACTTCGGGTTGCGGAGTAGAAACACCAAGAGCTGTCATACGGCCAGATGCGTTGATCACTTGTTTCAAGTGATATTTTTCAAGAATGGAAGACATAATGCTGTTGTCCTTGTTCAGTCAATACAAGCTTGCCGTCAATAATGGCAGCAAGAGGCGTAAATCTCTGTTGTCCAGTTCGATGCTGGTGATGAGTATCGGTGTAGTTAACCGACGCTTTATTGATGGTGTAGAGCGTTAAATCGGCATCATAGCCTGCAATTAAGTGCCCCTTTTTCGCTAGGAGAAGTGCTTGCGCTGCTTGACTCGTCACGCGCTCAATGATCTGCTCATGGGATAATCCGAGTGTAAAAAACATCGACATCAGGTGAGCAAGACCGTAAACCGGGCCATTGAGCCGGTTTTTACAGTAAATGTCAGAACTGATTGTATCGGGCAAAATCCCTTGTGCGATGGCCTGCTCAGCCACCTCAAAACTGAAACTGGCACTGCCGTGGCCGATATCAAGTTTCAGGCCTCGAGCTCTGGCCTGCTGAACGCTGCTTTTTATCTCCCCATGACAATCAAGAATGCGGTTAGGCTTGCCATTAAAGCAGTGAGTGAGAATATCGCCTTTGCCCAGCAGAGCGACAATCTCATCCAAATCTGGCGGCGCATTACCGACGTGCACCATCAATGGAACGCAGCCGCATTGCTGCTGTAATGCTTTGGCTGCATGAAGTGGCATTAAGCCATTGTGGCCGACAACACTACCGCTCATGCGTGCTTTTAAGCCAACAATAAATTCGGGATGACGAAGCAGCGCTTGCTTTGCGCTATCCAGATCAATGTCGTTGGCATCGGCCAGTTCATTTTGGCGCAACAAGCCAATTTTCGAGATATTCAGTAGAGCTCGCACATGGGTTGTGCATTGCGCTGCAAGCTGTGCAAAATCATCCACATCGTTTGCGCCTGTGCTGCCCGCATCAATGACAGTCGTCACGCCACCGGACACCCCAACGTTATCGGGGTGGTCGTTATAAATCGGCGAGTTCGGATAACAGTGAGTGTGGCCGTCAATCCAACCAGCACTCACAAAAACGTCATGATCTAAATCGACGGTCTGTTTTGCCAATGAACCAGCAAGATCGCCCACCGCCGCTATTTTGTTGCCCTGAAGGGCTATATCGATACTAGACCCACCCGCTTGTTGGGCATTTTTGATCAGGATGTCATACATAATTTGCATCTCACGCTCTTCGCTCATCGGCGCGAAGAGCGATTATCAGTAGAATTTAAACCCCAGCTTGTTTTACAGTGCGATAGGAAAAAGCGCTCCTAACGCCATCGCTCCGAGAATGGCACCACCCGTAATCGGTTTACCCCACACATAGAAAATCAATGCGCCACCTAGAGAGCCGATCCCAATCGGGATAGAAGCGGCCATCGCAGATAAAATGATCAATGGCCCAAGAAAACGGCCGGAGCTATTGCCTGCTCCCATCATCACATCAGCCCCGTAGGTTGAATCGCTTTGGTTGATGGTGAATTTACGTGCCAGTACAATTAAGCCACCAATCGCCAAACCAGCGAGCATGCCTGTGATTAACGAAGCGGTGAAATTTTCAAGAGGATAAACAATGCCAGCACCCAGTAGTAAAGCTGGAATCCCTAAACCCACACCGGTTTGCACTGCGCCACCGATATCCAAAATGCCCACGAGCGAACCTTCAATGATGCGAGCAAACAGAAAGCTTGCACCAAAAGCGGCCACCGCACCGTACGCGCCTGTATCCATCCCTGCTCGCAGCATGGAAACAAACGCCACTTCGTTAAAAGCACCGACACCGTATAAGTAGTACATGTGCGTTCCGGCAAAAACCCCGGCTGAAAGCAATCCCACAAAAATCGGGAAAGACCAGTCGGCATACCAAAAGTTGTTTTTCATTTTTTCGTCCATGGTCAACTCCTTATTTACCACTGATCATGAGATGGATATTTTCAAGCCACAAAGGAACTTGCATATGAAAAGCTTCGATAAATTTCATGTCGAACCCGCGGAAGAAAGCACTTAACGCAAACAGTGCAATAATTGCCGCCATCATGATCTGGGTTACTTTGTTCCAACCACTCTCTTCAACACCTTTACCAATCAAAATACCCAGCACCAAACCAGGAACGGCGTTGCCCATAATCATCTGAGCTAAACCACCAAAGATAGTGGCCCAAAAGCCCGATTTTTTACCCGCTTCAATTGCCGCTAGCCAGAAAATAACCGGCATGACGGTATTCACCAGTAAGTTTGCCGCAGGTACTAATACCTTTACCGCCGTGACTTGCAGCGCCGCAGGAACGGCCGCCGCCGTTGAGTTAAGAAACGCAACCACAATCGCACCGATAATGGCGCAAGCAATGCCCATTCGTTTTGGATCATGCAAGGTAGTGGCAAGGTCGCGGTTTTTTATCATCAGCGCCGCCGCGCCCCAGTTCGGGATGATGCGGTGGTCAACATCTTGAGTGAATGCCCCTGCCGCAACCGTTGAGGCCCAAGCATTAAAGAAGAATCCAAGCCCAAAAGAGAAGTGAGAGGCAGGGTCGCCTTCACACGAGTTCAACTCTCCCAGAGTACGAAATGCACCCATACCTTGGATAGTTGGAGCATGGAACATCCTTGCCGCGCCTACTCCAACGCCGATACCGACTAAGCCACCAATGATGATGGACTTAAAGAGAATGATAAGAAACATGTCAGGGATCCTTATAGTGACCTGTTAACGTTTGAAATCGACCTGTTCCACATCGATGTGGGTCAGGCTGACCGTAACCTCTAGCTTGACGCTGTATTGGCGTCGATCTCTTGCAAGAAAGAAGAAAAGGAATTTCTCTCGCGTTACTTTCTCTTCTGCTTGCAAAACGTTGACGTCTAACGGCTCAATCCGGAGGAGGACTTTTGCGTTATTCTTAAGTAACGTGGGTTGTACTTGGCTTAAAGCCGCGGCAAAAGCCTGCTGCTTTGTTTCGCCCTTGCCACTCACGGTTACTTTAGTGGTTAACTGCTCTTTCATGCTTTGATGCCATGCTTAGCCACAAACGCTTTCACCAGTTTTTCGCCCAGCTCTTCTTTATCCATAAAGCCGAAACCCAAAACCACACAGCCTTCATTGATCGCGGTTATCCCTTCCTCAACAGAGCGCATTCCATAACGGCATTGATAGCCATATTTTGTTTGCGCTGTGATAGCACCTGCGCCGCCGCTGCCGCAAAAAGAGATCCCTAAATCGGCTTGCTGCTGTTGCATGACATCACCTAACTTCATGTCTGCGGCCATGCCGGGAATAACGGTCACTTCAGCGCCTGCCGCTTGAGCACCAGCTCCTACTTTCTGACCTTTGCCCATGCGATCACCAATAACGACTTTGATTACTGACATGTTGTTTCTCCTGCTGTTGGGTTTAATTCGTTTTCTTTAGCTACTTCAAAATGGACCGAAAGCAGATGCGCTTCTTCATAAGCGAGGTTCTCCATCCAACGACACACTTGCTCGGCCAAGGTGAAACAAATAGGAGAGATTTCATCAAACATCTCCATATCGAGTTCAGGTAACGATTCACCGCTAAATGAGCGCCAAACCATCGCTTTGATGTGTGTTTCGAGCATTTTTTTCTGTAGCGAATCGGGGTAGATAGCGTGTGAATTAAGCAAGGCAATGGCTCGTTCGGTGAGCGACAAGCCAAGCTCTATAATCTGTGCATCATCCATGCTAATGGGTTGAGAGTTTTGCACCGTGGGATTCTCCAAATGTTTAGCTTGGAGAAGAAAATAGCGTAAAAGGGAGCAAGGGTGGATAAGCCCTATTTCCACTTCCAAATGGAAATAAACCGTGGCCAGTGACATTCGCGCGGTTTTATGTGATGTGTGAAGAAGATTTATGGGAGTAAATGCGCTGAAAAGGTGATTTGAATCGCTATTTCAAGCGCAAATTTATCGTCTCTTTATTTGCTGCCTGTCACAAAACAGCGGGTGGTTATTTGGGTTTTATGTTTATTTTCCCAATCGGGCGTCAGGAAGCACGCAATATTAACGGAGGATGGCTTTGAGCCGAGCAAAAGTACGCATGCTGTCGGTTGCGAGCATGGGAGCGTAGTCAGCGTTTTGTGCCTCAAGCTGATAATGGTTTGGTCCTATTTTACGTACTACGCGTAGCAAGTAGTGGTTATCACCCGTTTCATCTTGAGTTTCAATCGCCATGACCAGATTAGAAATTGAACCTGCGCTCTTTGGTGTGATCCATTCAAGTAGTAGTAAATCACCATCTTGAATCGGGTTTTTACCTCCATTCATTGAATTACCTGAAGCGGGGGCAATGAAATGTCTTGTTGGGTCAAGCTTACCGTAATCATCGGCGACTAAATATTGATCTTGAGTATCATGAGTACCTTGCTTGAAATGACCGCAAGCAATTTTTAGATCGGGGTAGAGGGGCAAATAGGTACCTTTTTCGCTTGCTTGGCTTGGTAACGGAAGGATCTTGGCCGAAGTTTGGATTGGCTTTGAGTTTGAATGTGCTTCTTGCTTACTGACTCGCTGTATGTATTCGGCAAAACGCAAATCGACAAGTTCTTGAATAAGATCATGAAGCTGTGGCAAATCGGCATTGTCTACAGCAAAAGTGGGTAAAAAGCGGTGATTATCCACCTTAAACCATGCATGGCCAGAAGAGTCTGGGCTTGTAAACGCTTTGACTGGGTTTCGATTCCAGTAATTTAGCCATTCAGATCCTGTTGCGCTAAATTGCTTGGCTTGTTCGGTGAGATCTCGTCGTATCAAATCAGGTCTACGTGATAACACTTTATGACTTTGAATCGCTAGCTCATTCAATGTTGGGGGCTTTCGCAAACCATTAAGCTCTAATAGTGCTTCAAGTAAAACGGCTTTAAAGCATTTGCTCATCGCTGTTATTTCGACTGCTTTGAGCAAAAACTCGTCATATTTCGTCAGTCGTTGAGTCAGTGCTAAGTCATTTTCTTGGTCTGCCACGAACCTAAACCAACTTTTCATCAAGCGGCGTACTTTACTGAGATCATAGCCATGGTGGAAAAATTCGGCGGCACTTGGTCGGTGTGCGAGTTGATGCTTGAGATCTTGGTAATCTTCAGCCGCAGTTGAACGTATCTGTTTTGCTAAGGTTTGCCAAAATTGCAGCAGTTGTGGATCAAAGTTGACATAGCAACCGGCCGCTAACGAAGTGGTTTGGTTGGTCGCTTTGACTATTTCTTTCAGTGAACCCACATTGAGTAGGGTTGAGGGCCGATTTAAAAATGAAGAGTGA
>NZ_NDIM01000069.1:0-6081 GCF_002241375.1 Vibrio sp. V19_P1S1T109
AAGTTAGTTTATTCAATTGTCTGAAATGACATGCCTTTCCTGTTTAAAGTTGCCGTTTTTGATGTAAGCCGCTTCAAGCGGTTTGGAAAGCTACAACATCACTAAACTTGCTGTGCCCAAGAAGGCAAAGAAGCCGACAACATCCGTTACTGTGGTTAAGATGACAGAGCCCGCTAATGCTGGGTCAAGCTTAAACTTATCAAGCGTGATCGGGATGAGTACCCCAAACAGCGCGGCGGTAATGATATTTACAACAATGGCCAGTGAAATGGTGGCGCCAATCATCGCTGACTGGAACCAGAGCCCTGCCAAGGCACCAATGATCAACGCCCATAACAAACCGTTAATGGAACCAATACCAATTTCATTTTTGAGCAACGCAAAACGGTTGCCCGGTGTAATTTGGTTCAATGCCATGGCGCGTACCATCAAGGTTAAGGTTTGGCTTCCCGCAATACCGCCCATCGAGGCAACAATTGGCATCAACACCGCTAACGCGACAACTTGCGAGATGACCGTTTCAAACATACCTATAGTGACCGAAGCGAGGATGGCGGTCAGCAGGTTGATCCCGAGCCAAAGGCCTCGTTTTTTGGAACTTTTAATGATGGGTGCAAATAAGTCATCTCCTTCATCCATACCTGTACCGGCCATTAAGCGCGATTCGTAAATCTCTCGTTGTGTACTCAGGGCAAATTGCCAGTCAATTTCACCCACTAAGATTTCATGGTTATCAATGATGGCGACAGTCGGCAATTGGGAATGTTCTAACGCTTCTACTGCTTCAGAAAGTGACTGGTGAGCATTCAGCGTAAAGAGATCATCTTGCTTGATGTTTTTCAGTAAAGTTTTGCTTTCAGCAAGCAAAATTTCTGTATAACTCACGATACCTTGGAATTTTTTTGCTTTGTTGATCAAATAGATATGTTGTGGAGAGTCATAATGATATTTCTCCAATAGTATCTTGGCTTTGTCGACACTGATGCTGAAAGGCAAGGTATACACTTTACGGTTTGCCCAGTGGCCAACTTCAGTATCTTCATAGGCATTGGCTTGATCATACAATTCAAGCTCGTCGCGACTAATTAAGCGCAGCGCTTCACTGATGATTTCATCAGGCAGAGAATCGGCCCATTCGAGCAGAGATAAGTTATCGAGTTTGGCGAGAGTCAGTTTTAGTTCTATTTCTGACAGTGCGTTGATGATAGAAAAACGTACTTCAGCACGCATCTCTGTCAGTACATCAATGTGTAGCTCTAAGGGTAGGCTACGCCACAGACGTACCCGCTGCTCGACAGGAAAAGCTTCTAGGATGATTGCGATCGAGCTTTCATCAAGCCCACTTTCCACGTACTCGCCGAGTAAGTCGATTTGTTGCTGCTCATCGGCTTTTGAAATCGTTTCAATATGCAGTGAAAGGTCTTGATATTCGTTCAACGTTTTACTCCGATAGGAAGTTGTTTCTTCTCGATTTTTTTCACGGCTTTTTCTGGAGTTTTGTTTAATACAATTACAGGGCGAACAATAAAGAGGTTGTTTGGATAGAGCACTGTATTGCCATCAACATTCTCTAATACGACATTGAGTAGATTCATGTCGACGATTTTACCTTCAACAAAATTTGCGCCATCCACCACTCGCACCCATAAACCGATGCGACAGTGGTTTTGTACAAATAAAACCAGAAATGAGGTGACGTTGCTCAGCAAAGACCAACCTGCAAACAAACCGACGCCAAGCAACGCAAAAAGTGATGAGCCAACAACCAATAACCCACGCAGTTCCACGCCCCACATCATTAGCAGAGTCAACACTAACACCAAGAAGAGTAAGGTCTTCACCAGCCAACGTGCTCGTTTAAGCCGATGAATATCGACTTTGCCTATGACCATATTCTCAAACCATCGCACGGTGTAGCTGGCTGTTTTAGGATAAATAAGCAACGCCATGATCGTGATGATCCATTGATAATTTTTTTGAAATAAGTCTAAGTATTCCATGACGAATCAGAAAAAGGAGATTTGGTTCAAAATAACCGAAATTCAGTCAATTACAACCTCTAATCTGGCTGAGGTTGATAATTGGAATTGGGTTGAGAAAAAAGTAACCAATTTGCTTTAGTCGGTCGAATAAAAACTAGAGAGGATCATCGGGTTCTAGACTAGACAATAGCGTCGATGCTTCTATTTCTGGTGTTTTCATCATCATCGATAACCGCTGTAAAGTGGAGAGAATGAGAGTTTGTTCCCATGCGTTTAACGCCTGAAATTGTTCAATAAAGCTATCTTTTAGCAGTGTGGGTGCTTTGAGTAATAATTCATCTCCTGTTGGGGTCAACAATGCATGAACTTTACGTTTATCTTGTTGATCTCGCTCTCGAATGATCAGTGCGCGCTTTTCTAAGCGATCCAAAATGCTGGTCGCTGTAGCTTGGCTCATATTAGTATGATCGGAGAGTTGCTTTATGGTCATATCGGCCGAGTTTTGGATCGCACGCATTAACAATAGTTGGGGGCTAGTGAGGCCAAAATCTTTGTTTATTTTTTTGGAATGGAGATCTGTCGCACGAATAATTTGGCGTATAGCGACCAGTACTTCTTCATGAATATCCAATACTTTCCTCCTTGAAAATAAGCAGAGCCACCCTTTTGATATGGGTGGCTCCATATTCTTACTTCGCTGCTTCTTTGGCGGTTTTTATCCACGAATCGAATTCAGATTGGTGAGCTTTTATCCAACCATTGGCATGAGCTTCAATATCTTTGGCAGAGTTTTTACCTTTACTCATGATCATGTTTTGCGCACTGATATCATTAATATTCAACTTCATGATTTCAAAAAGTTTTGCTGCGGCTGGGTTTTCTAGAGCGAATTTTTTATTGGCGACAATCAGCATACTGTTCATCTCAAAGCCGAAGTTCTTTCCGTTGGGTAGGGTTGTATCGATATTTTTGCGCTCACCAGGTAGGGCAGAGAAAGGGACTTCAAGCCAGGTGACATCTTTACCAGGGACCAAAACCCCACTCACCCAATAAGGTGTCCAAGTGTAATAAAGGATAGGGTCGCCTTTTTTGTAGCGTGAAATTGTATCGGCAATGATAGCGGCATAGTTACCTTGGTTGTGAGTAACGGTCGGTCGTAAACCGTAGGCGGTTAAGTGCTCCTCAATCACCATCTCACAACCCCAGCCGGGTGTGCAGCCAGTTAAGTCTGCTTTACCATCGCCATTTGCATCAAACAGCTTGGCGATTTTAGGGTCTTTTAACTGAGCAATATTGGTAATACCGTATTTATCTGCCGTTTTTTTATCAATCAAGTAGCCTTGCGCTGCTCCTGATATATATTGACCTTTTCGATAGAACTTAGCGTCGCCGCCCGCCATCGAGTATTTGTCGGCGTGTAAAGGAAACCACCCAACGGCGAGATAGGTTGCATCGCCTTCGGCAATCGAAGTATAAGCCACGTTGTAGTCGACCTCTTTGGTCGGTTTGACATCGTACCCCAGCGCTTCCATCGCTTTGTTCACGATGAGAGTTTGAAATGTTTCTTCAGCCACTGTCGATTGTACGGGTTGTACACTAATACCTTTGCCAGGAAGTTTATCAGCCCAAGCGCTGATGGGTAATGCCGCCGATGCGATTAAACTGGTTGAGATTAACGTCTTCCATGCGTAATTCATTTCTGTTCTCCTAGATTGTTGGCACTCTGATGAGTCAGTTTTTGCTTCAGTAAATAAAAGGGTGAGATAGGGCCAGTTTGATACCAGCGTACTTTTTGATCGCGATTTTCTGTACCGATATGCTGAGTTAGGCGATCAAGTAAGATGGCGAGAATGACAATGCCAAGTCCCCCCACGGCAGCGAGTCCCATATCAAGTCGGCCAATACCACGCAAAACCATTTGCCCCAAGCCACCGACAGCAATCATGGATGCAATCACAACCATCGACAGCGATAGCATCAGTGTTTGATTGACACCGGCCATAATGGTCGGCATGGCTAGTGGTAACTGAATACGGTAGAGCATCTGTTTTGGGCTTGCGCCGAATGCATGGCCTGCTTCGATAAGCTCTTCGGGAACTTGTTGAATACCTAAGATGGTTAAACGAACAATCGGTGGCAGGGCGAAAATAATGGTTACCACCACGCCAGGTACGTTGCCAATTCCGAACAGCATCACGATCGGGACTAAATACACGAATGCGGGCGTGGTTTGCATCGCATCCAAAACGGGGCGGATGAATTTTGCAGCCGTTTGATTTCTGGCCAGCCAAATCCCAAGTGGCAAGCCAATCAATAGGCAAAAGAATACCGAGGTCATGACCAAGGCGAGGGTGACCATTGCTTGTGACCACGCTCCGATTAATCCAATCGTAATCAGCGAGGCTAATGAAGCGATACCCATTTTAGGTCCAGCAAGTTGCCATGTGATCAAAAATAAAATCAACAACATCACAGGCGCTGGCGTTGAAACTAACGTGGTTTCAAATGAACTTAAAATAAAATCAACAGGTACTCTGACAGCTTGAAATAATGGCCTACCGTGTTCCACTAACCAACCCAGCCCGGTTTCAACCCAGTGATCAAAGGGGATAATTGCATCTTGAAATGGGTGCAGCCAATCGAAAGGCGCGGGAGCGTCGGTTGCGCCATTTAACCAATCACTTGCTGTAGTTGGGGATGCAGTAGTCGCTGACCAAGGATCGCTGCTGACAGGCGTTTGCGCGGCAGACGCCCATGGGTCAGGCGCCTCTGTGGATTGAATGTTGGTTTCCGTTGTCATAATTATTCCCTATCCAAAGTCTGCAATAAGCGTGATTTGGTGATCACGCCGTAATAATTTCCCTGCTGATCGACAACAGGCACGGCGTAGGGGACTTCAGCCACTTGGCTGATTAATTCACTAACAGACAGCTCCGGATCAACCGTCACGATGTCAGGCAGTAGAGCCGCGCTAAGCGATGTTTGTTGCTTGAGAGCTTGTTTCAGAGAGTCGAGCGACACAATGCCAGAGTATTTATTCGTACGGTCAACTACAATTCCGTAGTCTCGGTCATGATCCATCAGTAACTGCATTGCTGCAGCCGGGCCATCATTGTCGTGTTTTTTAAAAACGGCCGCGGGTTTTTTACGGGCAATGTCTTTAGCTGAAAAAACACTGGCAACATTAACGCCACGAAAGAATGAACTGACGTAATCGTTAGCAGGATGATGCAATATTTCATCGGGCGTGCCCGTTTGTACGACGATGCCATCTTGCATGATGGCGATACGGTCACCAATTCTCATTGCTTCATCAAGGTCATGAGAAATAAAAACGATGGTTCGCTTATCATCATTTTGCAGGCGGATTAGTTCATCTTGCATTTCGGTGCGGATTAACGGGTCGAGTGCGGAAAATGCTTCGTCCATTAACAAAATGTCAGGGTCGTTGGCGAGTGCACGAGCCAAACCAACGCGTTGTTTCATCCCACCCGATAACTCATCAGGGAATGACTCACAGTAGGCGTCTAAGCCAACCCGAGCGAGTGCTTCTTTTGCACTTTTATTACGTTCATGAACCACCACTCCTGATAATTCTAATCCAAAGGCAGCGTTTTCAAGAACAGTCATATGTGGCATGAGTGCGAAGTTCTGAAATACCATTGAGATATTTTTACGTCTTACATCGCGCAGCTCTTGCTCTGAAATATGGGCAATATCCTTACCCTTCAGTAAAACACTCCCTTGGGTTGGCTCAATCAGGCGGTTCAACAATCGAACTAAAGTTGACTTGCCTGAACCGGACAAACCCATAATGACAAAAATCTCCCCTTCATTGATTGAAAGAGACACATCCTTGACCCCAACAGTGAGCCCGGTTTGCTCGAAAATTTGGTCCTTATCCAACCCTTTTTCTAACAGCGGGAAAGCCTGTTGTGGAGTCTCTCCAAATACCTTGTAGAGGTTCTTAACTTCTAACACGGGTGACATGATTTACATCCTTTGTTCTTCATGGCTATTTAATGTTTAGCCGTAAATATGTATAGTACACTAAATATTAATTTGACGGTTTTCAAGTTTTAACCCAGTTGTCATTAGC
>NZ_NDIM01000325.1:0-6022 GCF_002241375.1 Vibrio sp. V19_P1S1T109
GGAATATACGTTGTATTGTTATGCTTGACTCGGAAATTCCGATTTTTAATATCTGAACAAGCGATTTTTACTTCTATCAGCTACTGTATAAACTCTGTCATATTCATTTGTTAATGGTTTATTAACATGCATAACTATAAGGACGATATCATGAGTGATGTGATTCGCGACTTTTTCAAGATGGAATCAGCAGGTGGTATTTTGCTGGTTATTGCTGCTGCAATTGCAATGATGATTGCTAACTCACCGCTAAATGATGTTTACCAATCTTTTTTACATTCCTACGTGTTTGGAATGTCAGTGTCGCATTGGGTCAATGATGGCTTAATGGCCATATTCTTTTTGTTGATTGGTTTAGAAGTCAAACGTGAATTGTTGGAAGGTGCTCTTAAATCCAAAGAAACGGCTATTTTCCCAGCCATTGCTGCCGTCGGCGGTATGCTTGCTCCAGCATTAATTTACGTGCTGTTTACGGCTGGTGATGCACAAGCGATTCAAGGTTGGGCGATCCCAGCGGCCACTGATATTGCGTTTGCGCTAGGTATTATGGCGCTATTGGGTAAACGTGTTCCGATCAGCTTAAAAGTGTTCTTGCTGGCGCTTGCGATTATTGATGACTTAGGGGTTGTGGTCATTATTGCGCTATTTTATAGCGGTGATCTTTCTACCATTGCGTTAACCGTCGGTTTCTTAATGACTGGTGTGCTTTTTATACTAAACAACAAGCATGTTACCAAAATCAGCCTTTACTTAATTGTCGGTGCGATTTTATGGTTTGCCGTACTTAAATCTGGTGTTCATGCCACCTTGGCTGGTGTAGTGATTGGTTTTGCTATTCCGCTGAAAGGTGATAAAGGCGAATATTCTCCGCTAAAACATCTTGAGCATGCGCTACACCCGTATGTCGCTTTTGGTATTCTGCCATTGTTCGCATTTGCCAATGCCGGGATTTCACTGGAAGGGATCTCCGTATCTAGCCTCACGTCAATGTTGCCTTTGGGCGTGGCTCTTGGCCTATTTATTGGTAAGCCATTGGGTATTTTTACCTTCAGTTGGACTGCGGTGAAACTCGGTGTTGCTAAATTGCCTGAGGGGATCAATTTCAAGCATATTTTTGCCGTGTCAGTGCTATGTGGTATTGGCTTTACAATGTCGATTTTTATCTCGTCATTGGCTTTTGGACCGACCAATGCTGAATTTGATACGTTTGCACGGCTCGGTATATTAATGGGCTCAACCACTGCCGCGATTGTAGGCTATATATTGCTTCGTTTATCTTTGCCAAAAAACGCATAAGAATAATCAGCCCTCCGTAATACGAGGGCTGATTCATTTTATAAACTAACCATTTGATTTATCAATATTCTTAATCAATAGAAAATTTAAGTTTTTATCGATTTATTGAAAATTATTGCCAGCGTAATTATTTTTTGATATTTTTCGCACCAATCTCGGACAGTAGCTTCTGGGGGACACGCGTAATGACCATTCAGGCTGATTGTGACATTACGTAGGGTAGGTATCAGCAAGTCCTTTTGTTGATAGACGGGATACTCTTGCAGCGGGAGCTGCATGTGAATGGGAAACCCAACATTGAACTCATCATCACTTAACACACTGACGTTAATCAGCTTTGTACTTCCTCTATGCCCTGTGCTTGAAGACAGTTCTATCACCGAACCTTGATTCTCTGATTTAGTAATCTTTCATCGAAGACGATGAACCAATTTCCGTTTTTGCCCTTTGGCTAATACGGAGCTTATTGCTATGTCATATTTCCTTATATTCAAACCAAACCAAGGAAATAGGCGGAAATTTTCACATTCAAGGGGAAGGGAAATGAGCACAGCCTTTGAAGTCGATAACACTATCGCAAACATTTTTTCATCTCAGGTACCTGTTGTTGAAGGTATTTATGATCTCACACCGGACCAAATTCTACTCGATCAAATTGAGCATGAATCTGAAGTTCGTTCATACCCACGCCGTCTACCGATTGCCATCAAGCAAGCTTATGGTGCGTTAGTAGAAGATACGCGCGGACAAATTTTCCTCGACTGCTTAGCGGGCGCGGGAACGTTGGCGCTTGGGTATAACCATCCTGAGATCAATCAAGCACTGAAAGAGCAGTTAGATTCAGGTCTGCCATATCAGACATTGGATATGACAACGCACGCTAAAGACAAATTCATCAAGCAAGTAAAAGCATTTTTGCCTGAAGAGTTTGCAAAAAATTCCGCGATTCAATTTTGTGGACCTTCTGGTGCGGATGCCGTTGAAGCGGCTATCAAGCTGGTGAAGCAGACAACGGGTCGTAACACCATGTTTGCGTTTCGCGGTGCTTACCACGGGATGACCAACGGTACGATGGGTATGATGGGCAACCTGAATACCAAAGCTCGTCGCACAGGGTTAATGTCGGATGTGCATTTTATGCCATTCCCATACAACTTGCGCTGCCCGTTTGGTTTAGGGGGCGATGAAGGTGCCAAAGCGAGCATTCGCTACATCGAACGTCTGCTGAACGATGACGAAGCAGGCATCATGAAACCGGCGGCCATTATTGTTGAACCTGTTCAAGGTGAAGGTGGCGTTATTCCCGCTCCAGCATTCTGGCTGCGTGAACTACGCCGTATCTGCGATGAACACGGTATTTTATTAATTTTCGATGAAATTCAGTGTGGCGTGGGTAAATCGGGTTACCGCTTTGCATTTGAAGAGTCTGGCATTTGTCCTGATATTCTTTGCCTATCTAAAGCCATTGGTGGCGGTCTACCAATGTCTATTCTTGTGTTCAAGAAAGAGATCGATACTTGGAAACCGGGTGAGCACACAGGCACGTTCCGTGGTAACCAATTGGCCATGGTTTCTGGTGCGAAAGCGTTAGAAATTATTTTACGTGATAACCTCGTTGAACACGCTAATGTCGCGGGTCAGTACCTACGCGAAGGTCTTGAAGCGATTCAACGCCGAGTGAATTGTATTGCTGAAGTTCGTGGCAAAGGTTTGATGCTCGGCCTCGAGATTCGTAAACCAAACGGTGAAATGAACAATTTTGGCGAGCCAATGGCCGATGGCCAATTAACACTCGCTATCCAACGCGCGGCACTTGAGCGTGGGTTGATGGTTGAAAAAGGTGGCCGTGAAGGATCCGTTATTCGTTTCTTACCACCGATTATCATCTCATTCGAGCAGATCGATTTTGCCCTGCGCACTCTTGAAGCGGCGATTTTAGCTGCAGGTGGCGGCGAGAAAGATCCAGAGCCAGAAAATCAAGCGTGGAAGAAGCATTTTATCCAAACCGGTGAAATGGGTAGCAATGAATTTGCCGCTGTGATGAACCATGCCACTTCTGCGATGAAAGCTGTCTTTGAACAAGCCAAAGCGCCTTATTCAGGTTTGGATCCAAAGCAGCTTGAAGAAGCGATTTACGCAGTAGATTTGGATAACAAAAATGCGCCATTGAAGGATGTGATCTCTGAAATGGCAGATCTGGTAGCCAAAAATTCCATTATCGTTCAACACCCAGATTGTATTGCTCACCTGCACACGCCACCCTTGATGCCATCAGTAGTGGCTGAAGCGATGATTGGTGCATTAAACCAGTCCATGGACTCATGGGATCAATCGTCTTCTGCTACCTATGTTGAACAGAAAGTGATTGATTGGATGTGTGAGAAATACGAACTCGGCGCTCAGTCGGATGGTATTTTCACCAGTGGTGGCACGCAAAGTAACCAAATGGGTTTAATGTTAGCTCGTGATTGGATTGCCGATAAATTAAGTGGTCATTCTATTCAAAAGCTGGGCTTACCTGAGTATGCCGATAAGCTGCGTATTGTGTGCTCGAAAAAATCGCATTTCACCGTGCAAAAATCGGCCTCTTGGATGGGGTTGGGCGAGAAAGCCATTTTGGCGGTTGATGCGAATCCAAACGGCACAATGGATGTCACCAAACTGGAAGCGGTTGTTGCACAAGCGAAAGCGGAAGGTCTTATTCCTTTTGCTATTGTTGGAACGGCAGGCACAACGGATCACGGTGCGATTGATGATCTGTCGACGATCGCGGATGTAGCACAGCAACATGATCTATGGATGCATGTGGATGGAGCATACGGCGGCGCATTGGTTCTAAGTAGCCATAAAGCACGTTTGCAGGGCGTTGAGCGTGCGCACTCGGTCAGCGTCGACTTCCATAAATTGTTCTTCCAAACGATCAGTTGTGGCGCGGTGTTGCTCAAAGATAAAAGTCACTTCAAGTATCTACTGCATCATGCGGATTACCTTAACCGTGAACATGATGAACTGCCAAACTTGGTGGATAAATCTATTTCTACGACCAAGCGTTTTGATGCATTGAAAGTGTTTATGACAATGCAAAACGTAGGCCCTAAGGCTTTGGGTGAAATGTACGATCATCTGCTAGAACAAACACTGCAAGTGGCAGATTTAGTTCAGCATCACGATGCTTTTGAACTCTTGGCTGAGCCTGCTCTCTCCACCGTGTTATTCCGTTCCGTGGATAAACAAGCGGTAGATTTTGACGAGTTGAACAAAGCGTTGCGTTTAGAAGCATTGACACGTGGTGTCGCGGTGTTGGGCGAGACGATTGTGGATGGCAAAACAGCGCTTAAATTCACCATTTTAAACCCATGCTTACAACTGTCAGATTTCAAAGCATTACTTAATAAGATTGAAGTACTAGCCTCTGAGCTAGCCAAGGCATAAAGGAATACAAACAACCATGTCTATTTTACAAATTGGCGCGGGAGGCGTTGGCTGGGTTGTCGCACATAAGGCGGCCCAAAACAACGACATACTCGGTGATATTGTTCTTGCTTCTCGTACTCTTGAAAAGTGCGAGAAGATCATTGAATCGATCAAAGGAAAAAATAACCTTAAAGATCCAACTAAAAAACTTGAGGCACGCACCGTCAAGGCGGATGACGTAGCCTCGTTAGTTGCATTAATTAAAGAAGTCCAGCCTGATCTTGTGATCAACGCTGGCCCTCCTTGGGTAAACGTGCCAATCATGGAAGCATGTTATCAAGCCAAGGTTTCCTATCTAGATACATCGGTTGCTGTTGACCTTTGCTCTGAAGGTCAACAAGTGCCTGAAGCGTATGATCCTCAATGGGCATTTCGTGAAAAATTTAAGCAAGCAGGCATTACCGCTATTCTCGGTGCTGGTTTTGATCCGGGCGTGGTTAGTGTGTTTGCCGCGTATGCGGTGAAACACCTCTTTGACGAAATCGACAGTATTGATGTGATGGACATTAATGCAGGCGATCACGGCAAAAAATTTGCGACTAACTTTGATCCAGAAACCAATATGTTAGAGATTCAAGGCGACTCTTTCTATTGGGAAGAAGGGCAGTGGCAGCGTGCTCCTTGCCATTCACGAATGCTAGAATTTGATTTTCCTCAGTGCGGCCAGCACAAGGTGTACTCCATGTCGCACGATGAAGTGCGTTCGATGAAAGAGTTTATTCCGGCCAAACGTATTGAATTTTGGATGGGTTTTGGCGATCGTTATCTCAACTATTTCAATTGCATGCGTGATATTGGTTTATTGAGTCCAAACCCATTGACGCTGCAAGATGGTACTGTGGTTCAACCACTTCAAGTGCTTAAAGCGATGCTGCCAGACCCAACCTCTTTGGCTCCTGGCTACAAAGGCCTGACCTGTATTGGTACTTGGGTGCAAGGTTGGAAGGATGGTAAACAGCGCAGTGTCTTTATCTACAATAATGCAGACCATGAAGTGGCATACCATGATGTAGAGCACCAAGCCATCGCTTACACCACGGGCGTTCCTGCCATTACTGCGGCATTGCAGTATTTCCAAGGGCATTGGGCACAATCGGGCGTGTTTAACTTAGAGCAGCTTGACCCTGATCTGTTTTTAGAAACGATGCCGAAATTAGGTTTGGATTGGCATGTTCAAGAGCTCGATATCGGGCAACCAGAGATTAAAATTCTAAAATAAGAGTTTTCGATAGTTAAGCCGATGCAGATGTGT
>NZ_NDIM01000088.1:0-5988 GCF_002241375.1 Vibrio sp. V19_P1S1T109
GACCAATTTTAATTAACTTAGGTAAATTTATAACCAATTTTGAATCGGAAACTAGAATCTAACGCTATTCTTTAAATTCCTGTTACAACGCATTCTTACTAAATCTCAAAATGGTTATTTAATTACAAAAATCGGAAAGCAATACCGTTAGCAAATCGACTTGCTGCTGTGTAGGTAACTGGTGTTTTTCTAAGCTTGTTTGGGTATCGATTAACACTTGATAAATATGAGTATTTTCAATCTCCGGCAACTGTTGTATCAAACGTTGAATCATGGCTAATGCAAGTTCTATGTTTTGATCTTCCACGGCCATATAAAACGTCACCAATGATTCCTCTGCTGAGCCTATCTTTAGCGGCATAGAGGACTCTGGATGATATTGATACAGTTTTTCGACAAATTGGAAAAGAGCATCATCTAATTCATTGTCATCAATGGGTTTGGTGACAATATAATCAGCGCCGGCCGACAACATTCGCTCACGAGTTTCTTTGAAAACATCAGCAGTACAACCAAAAATGAGCACATTACGTTGCTCCCCAACTAAGATCCGAATCGCAGACACCGCTTCTACGCCATCCATTACGGGCATATGGTTATCCATCAATATCAGGTCATAATTCCCGCCAACAACCGCTTGAATTGCCAATTCACCATTCTCAACACAATCGCATGTAAACCCTTTATTCTTCATAAAGGTTTCGATAATGATAGAGTTGGTCCGGTTATCTTCCACAATGAGAGCTTTCAGTCCTTGGTAATTAAGCTTGCGACGTGGCTTGACTTCAATGGTCCCGGGCGTCGTTGTTTCTATCGCCAGCATAACGTGAAAACTGGTACCAATTCCTAACTCACTGGTTACCGTGACTGTCCCATCCATTAGCTCTACAATTTGTTTTACAATCGCTAAGCCCAACCCCGTTCCACCAAAACGCCTTGTCGTCGATGATTCAGCTTGTTCAAATGGGCGGAATATTTTTTCCTGAGCCTCTTTTGCTATACCTATCCCCGAATCCCGTATCCGAATAGAAAGATACCGTTTATCTTCCATCTGCTGCTCTTTTAGAGTCACTTCGACAAAGCCGTGAGAGGTAAACTTGACCGCATTATTCAGTAAATTAAACAGAATCTGTCTCAATCGTGCTTTATCTGAGTAATACCAGCGATCGTGAACAATATCGCTGTAAATCCTAAACTGCAGTCCTTTTTCATTGCATAAGGTATGGTAAACACTGTTAATACTACCAATCAGTGAATCCAAGGGGAAACGGGTGTTATCAAGTTCTAATCGCCCTTGTTCAATCTTGGAGAAATCGAGAATTTCGTTAAGCAGCACCATCATGTGCTCGCCAGACTCATACAGACTATTAAGGTGTTGCCTCTGTTCTGGGGAAAGCTCTGTTTTCAATAAGATTTGCGCGGTTCCTAAAACACCATTCATTGGAGTTCTGATTTCGTGTGACAGGGTTGCTAAGAAGGCACTTTTGGCTTGAGTGGAAGCTTGAGCTTTCACTTTTTCCGCTTCAAGATAAACGGTTTTTTGGTTAAATGAATCGATAAGCTGGCGGATCTCATCTTGGCTTCGATACGGCATATCAATAATACCGCCTTGTTTAGAATCACTCACTTTTTTGGCGATTATGGTAATCGGTTTAATCACATATTGATTGATCAAGTAATAACCGATCATAACGCAAACTAAAAGGATTGGAATGATACTCCGTTCGACATTCATCACCAGATCAAACACTTCGTCATTCACTAACCGATGGGCATTAATAACATCAACTCGCCATTCAAAATCACCAAAACCGAAATGACTTACGTTAGCTTCTTCACGTATTATAAAATTATGTTCAGTGATCAGGGATCCCCCCGAATCACTTAAGGATACGCCAAGGTTATAAAGCTCCGCTTGACTGGCAATAAATGTGGCTAACCCCGCCAATGACAGATCGACTGTTGCTACTCCAGCAAATTCACCGTTAACGTAATAGGGCGATGAAGCCGTGATCATCTGAACGTGCGTATAGGCATCAACATAGACTTCTGACCATACCACACTACCGACAGGCTTCTCTTTTACTGCGTTGTACCACTCTTCGTTATCGTAACCATGCGCTTCTTGATTGTTCCAAGAATGCAATTTGTCGACTTGACCGTCAGCGGCTCGATTATAAAATAGGCTACTGTATCGCTGCGATGCATTAATGCTGTAGGGTTTCGGCCATAACCCACCACTGACGACAACATCATCAAGTATAGTGAACAGCGAAGAGAGCATTCTGTCTTGCTCAGCTTGGTTGGTTGCAGCTTGCCCAAGGCTCACAATGCTTTGGAGCACACCAATAGAACGGTTGAGAGGTTCGCGAATTTGGGCTGATAACACTTCTGCACGAAGATCTAAATTCTGTTTTAATTCAGCTCGTAGTGGCGCTTCGACAACCCAATAAGTAACGGTACCTGTGATCGCAATAAAAAAGCAGAGATAAAAAGAAAGGGCGATAATGCTCTTCTTCTTCAATGAAATAGGTGCTCTCATAAATCCTTTCAATTTTTTCTTTTGTGCAAATTATAGTGAACAATCTCAGTGAGCAATATGTTGATTGTTGTAAAACCTCACTAAAGCCAACAAATTATCAGCAAAATTCGCACATTGTATCGCTTTAACGTTAAAATGGCTGCAAATACACTCGGCAACTGATGGGATCTGCTGTGAATTTACAAGAACTCCTTACCCAACCCGAACTAGAAGATAAATTGCTTAATGAGGCCAAAACTCAAGGTTTTGTCGCATCCATGGCGTCAGCGCCTAACTTGCTCCCGCCAGAGGAATGGCTCCCTTTTCTATGGGGGGGAGAAGAGATCGCGCCATTTAGCGAAGGCAAACAGCTAGAAACCTATTTCCAACTGATCGTTGAAATGTGGAATGACTATCGCCCTGCTTTGCTCGAAAATCAATGGAGCTGGCCTGCAGGTTGCTCACTCGATGAACAAGAAATAGTGACTGAACATGTCCGTGATTTTTGTGAAGGTTTTCTTCAAGGTTGGCAACTTACGCGTGACGATTGGGAAACGTTAATGCCTGAAGATAGCCAAGACAATGCGCTACTTGGGGGCGTGCTCCTTTCGCTGAGTATGCTTTATGATCCGGAGACGTCCTTGGCAACACTTTCCCAACAAGGTATGCAAGGACTCGACCAGTTTGAAGAAATCTATCAGGCCATACCGGTGATGTTGTGTGGCTTAACGCAACGCGGCGCTCAGTTGGCACTAGAGCAATAACTTTGTTTTTGAATAGTTTTGTTTTCGAATAACGTTAATTTCAAATCAATTTGCTTGCGATAAAAAGGCTCTGAATAAGAGCCATTTTTCATCCACTACCGCCGAAAGGAATTAGGCATTCCCTTTGACTTGCAAATTTAACTGTTCAGCAAAATCCAACATACGGTTTAATGGGATGAGTGATTTCACTCTCACGGCTTCATCGACGAAAATTTCGTGATCTTTACCGCCTTCCATAAGAGCTGACTCAATCGCTCGAAGACCATTCATCGCCATCCAAGGACAATGCGCGCAGCTTCGGCATGTTGCCCCAGCCCCTGCCGTCGGTGCTTCAATCAATTCTTTCTCAGGGACTAACTGCTGCATCTTAAAAAAGATGCCTTTATCGGTCGCCACAATCATTTTCTGTTGAGGTAAGGATTTTGCTGCCTTAATCAACTGGCTTGTAGAGCCTACAGCATCCGCAAGTTCTACCACACTGGCTGGTGATTCTGGATGCACAAGGATGGCTGCATCAGGATACAGTGCTTTCATCTTACGCAATGCATCGGCAGAGAACTCGTCGTGTACTACGCATTCACCTTGCCAGAGCAACATCTTTGCGCCCGTTTTTTTCTCGATGTATGAGCCTAAATGGCGATCTGGCCCCCAAATTATGGGTTTATCTTCCGCATCTAAGTGCTCAACAATATCAAGTGCAATGCTCGATGTAACCACCCAATCGGCACGAGCTTTGACCGCCGCAGATGTGTTTGCATACACAACAACGGTATGATCTGGGTGTGCATCACAAAATTCTGTGAATTTATCGGCAGGACACCCCAGATCCAAAGAGCATTCTGCTTTTAACGTTGGCATTAAAATGCGTTTTTCAGGGGTTAAGATTTTTGCTGATTCGCCCATAAAGCGCACACCAGCGATGATCAATGTACTAGCAGGATGGCGATTACCAAACTTGGCCATCTCTAATGAATCACCAACAAAACCGCCGGTTTCTTCAGCGAGAGCTTGAATTTCAGGATCGGTATAGTAATGCGCAATTAATACAGCATCTTTTTCTTTTAAGAGTTGTTTGATACTTACTGTATAGGCTTGTTTTTGCTCAACCGTCAGTGGAATTGGCTTTGGCGGAAATGGATAAATAGTTTCAATCGTATCTAATATGTGGCTCATTGCTCTTGCTCTACGCAACTTCCAAGAATCCGAGCATTGTACACCGCACCTAACGAAGGATCAAAAGCGATTCATAAAATAGTGCCGTCGAAGAAAGAGGCCACAAGGCCTCTTTTTATTAACTCAAATTGTTATCAATTCAAATTCTCTTTAGCAACCTTGGCAGACGCACTTGTGGGGTATTCATCCACAACTTGCTGATAATACTTATTTGCTTGCGCAGTATTATTATTGCGCTTGGCAATATCACCTAACTTAACCAGCGCATCAGCACGTTTATTGGAGTCACTGTAAGTGAGCACGGCGGCAAAACTTTGCGTCGCTTCTTTATCCTGCTTTTTCGCAAAATAGAGCTGCCCTAACCAGTAATGGGCATTAGACGCAAAATTAGAATCTGGATAATCTTTTTGAAACTGTTGAAACGCTGCAATAGCACCACTGTAATCCCTTTTCTTCAGGATTAAATCAACCGCATTCTGATAGGCAGTTTGTTCATCAACATTGCTGCTAAACGTTCCTGCAATATCAGTGTCCGTTGTCGGCTGTGACGAACTTGCGGTTGTATTCTTCATTTCGCCACGTACGCGATCTAACTCGATAAAGAGTTCACGCTGACGCTGCAACATTTGCTGCATATCGTAGCTATTACGCTCTAACTGGCCACGTAGTTCGCTGATTTCAAGTGCCATATCATCGAGCTGCTGCTGCATTTTGAGTTGAACGCTATTACGGTTTTCAAGCAGACGTTCAAGACGTTGTACATTAGATTCAGATGATGATTGTTGAGCACGAGATGTGCTTGCTGAAGAGCTATTGCTAAGATCGGATACTGGAGCTGGTGCAGCGAGTACTTGACCCGCTGCACTTGCCAGTAACGTAAGCGTTACAATTCGCTTTAAGTTACTGAACATGAGGCGATTCCTCGATTAGTATACGAGAACCGCGCGGCGGTTCTTCGCATACACTTCTTCAGATTGACCAAGAAGAAGTGGCTTCTCTTCGCCATAGCTAACGATCGAGATTTGGTCAGCTTGTACACCTAGCGCTTGTAGATATTTCGCTACAGCTTGTGCACGACGCTCACCTAACGCGATGTTATATTCAGGCGTACCACGTTCGTCAGCATGGCCTTCAATGGTAACTTTCATTGCTGAATTTTTACTTAGGTAAGCTGCGTGTGCAGCAAGCATATCTTCGTAATCACCAGCAATTGTCGCGTTATCAAATGCGAAATAAATGGTTTGAGTTTCACGAAGAGCTTGTTCCTTTAGCTCTTGTTCAGAGAGTTGGCCATTCGCATCAATTGGAGAAACCACAGTTGTATCAACGCTGTTTGCTGAACCTGAAGTAGACTGGTTAGTTTGAGTACCAGAAGCGTTTGTCGCTTCATCGCTTGAACTACATGCAGTTACTGCAAGTACTGGTAGCGCAATCAGTAGCCCTTTAAGAACTTTATTAAGTTGCATTTTTTTTCCTTACTTTTTGATACTTACTTGCTATAAAAACGGAGACCACGCAGGAGCCCTAACG
>NZ_NDIM01000380.1:0-5954 GCF_002241375.1 Vibrio sp. V19_P1S1T109
CATTCAAGACTACATTGATGCGCTCAATATATTGCGCTGCCACTTTACTTAGCAGCGTTTTTCATTTCACGCATCAGACTTCCTCCATAAATCCACTAACGCCTCTCCAAACGCTTTTCCATCCACTCATCCACTTCGCTTTCCACCCAGGCAATAGCCCTTTCTCCCAAGCTCACCGACTGTGGAAACTCGCCATCATTCATTTTGCGGTAAATTGCTGAACGGCTTAGTGCGGTCTTTTCCATTACTTCTTTTAGTTTCAGAAATCTCATGGGACGTTCTCCTATGTCTGTGGTCCTCATGGGATAAAGTGCTGGCGTAAAAAAAGACGGTGATGTGTTAAGCCTTAGCGCGCCAAGGCTCAATCAAAAAAATTTCAGGCATATGTCATTAACGTGTATCCCGTTAATGAACCTCACTCGGAGCCTAATATGACCGATTACACAGAAGATCAGCGCTATCAAGAAAACCAGATTCTTGAACATGCCGCTGAGATACTTGCTCACCGTTACGTGCGCGGAGATGCACTCACCAATCCTGATGCTACTAAGGAGTACATTCGCTGCAAACTGGGGGCCTATGAGCGAGAGGTATTTGCCTTACTGCTACTAGATAACCAAAACCGGTTGATGGAGTTTAAAGAGCTGTTTCACGGTACCATTGATGCGGCCAGCGTCTACCCGCGTGAAGTGGTGAAAGTGGTACTAGAAGTGAATGCCGCGGCCGTGATCTTGGCCCATAACCATCCTTCTGGAGATGCAACGCCGTCACAAGCCGACAGACGCATTACCGAAAGGCTGAAAGACGCTTTATCGCTGGTGGATGTACGAGTGCTGGACCACATTGTGGTGGGTAAAGACAGTGTATCTTTTGCTGAAAGGGGCTGGTTATGATTGAGAAACGTTATGGCGACATTGAACTGGAAGAAGATATTCACCGATCGCTAGAGCAGTTGATTGCTTGCTACTCCATTTCAGAGCGAGCTGAGCGCATCGTGCTGAACTGCCGCCAAAAAAGTTATTACCTACACCAACAAGGACTGCACCCGATTGAAGTGCAGTTTAAACGTGAGTCACCATCCAGTGATTGGCAGATAGTCTGCTTTGCCAGCTTTTCTTATCCCTATGAAAGCAGTATCGCTGTTGAACCTGAGCTCTATTTCCATCTAGCCAATCGTTGGTGCTATCAACCCGACTCAGGGGCAGCCGATTTATCTCATCCTGATGTGCTTGAGCTACTCATGGTGTGGATGAAAGCCTTTGCTCGCCATCTCACACGCAACGTGTTTGATGAGGTGCATTTAACCATGGTCCGTGAGTGTTAGCGCCGAGCCCGTTTTCTCCTCATTTCCTTTTTCTTTTTCGACTTCATCCTGACCTAAGGAGGTCTTGCTATGTCTTCATTAACCTTCACATCTTCCCTATTACCGATTTCAGACAAACTGCATGCACTGCTTGGTGAGCAACTCACAAAGCAGTTAGTTAATGACAGCAGTGGCACACTCGCCGCCAGTCGTTATCTGGTGTTCAACTTTCGAGATAAGCGCTACAGCGCGGATGAAGGCGGTTTTCATCCGGTTGAGATGGGCATTTGTCACACCACCAGCGGCGATTGGAGCATCGAGTACATCACCGATTTTGCCTACATCGGAAATTACTACCCCGAACTTGAACGAAGCTTAGATTTTGATTTTCGTGTCGGTGAGTTCTTTGTCGCTCATCGAGGTTGGTTGCCCATGCAAGGCCGCCCTGATGCAAAAGAGCTGTACCAGTTATGGGAAAGTAACTTTCTTACTTACGCCGATATGGAGGTGTATGACCAAGCCTCCGTTACGCCGCAATGAACAGCGCTGAGTTACTTTACCAATAGCAACCACGTATTAACGCCGTGGATTGTTGACCTCACTGAGCACGTTAAATTGAAGGTAAAACCCAGTATTCGACCGTGATGAACAGACAAAAATAAAGCCGATACAACACCCTATTTAGGACATTATATCGGCCTATTTAATTGCCAGCACTCGCTCTTGAGAGAGAGCTAAACCCTTGTATTGCAAGGGCTGAGTGCGTTCTGAAAGCTGAGCTTAACCAAATTCATCTACAACTTGCTAAGCGCTTGTTTTGCCATGTTATACGCTTCGCTTAACGCTGGATGCGTACTTGGGGTTGCTCTGATTACCTCAACGTATTTCTCGGCTCGGAGCGCATCTACCTGTTGCCATAAGTCGCGATTTGCTACTGGCTTTTTGTCTGACTTACGCCAACCTTTTTGCTTCCAGGTATCAATCCATTCGTTAAATCCACGAACACAAAAATCACTGCTGGTATAGATGACATCGCCATCACGCGCATATTGCATACACTCCACCAGCGCAATTAGCTCTAGCTCAGTATTACTGGTGTATCCCTGCATCGGTAAACATTGCTGGTCCATTAACTCACCAGCTTTGTTGTACACCACCAAACCAATTCCACCATCGACACTGGACGCTGTGACTGCAATATACAACGCGCATGATTCATTTTTCATTGTTTGTTCCTTTTCTATTTTAACAACGCAACGTGCTTGTCTCTCATCAGATAAGGATGTGATGTGAAAAATGAAGTACGCTCGCATCACTGTGCCCTGAACCATAAGGACACGTTATGACCACCTTTTCTCCGCTACGCGAGAAGATCTTAAAGGCCCTACTGAAAGCCGCCCTCGCAGGCTATCACCATCTCAGTGCCCACTTTCAAAAGGTCAAAGCTGAAATGGCAGAACTCAGCGACCACGATTTATTTGAAGAAACAAAGCTTCACCCCACCCTGCATTTACGTAGCCTCTTGGCAAGCTTTGAGCTTATCCAGCGTGGCTACTATCTCAGCGACATTCGTGACGTGAGGAATGACCTTTAACGTAATGACACAAGCAATCTGCGTGTCAATTCACAAAACCAAACCAATAAAATTGAGTGAGACATTATCTGTCTCACTCGTCCGTATTCTTTCAACAATTAACAGCGCAGTGCTCTACGTGCGGATCGAGGATAAAAAAAATGAGTAAAAGCAACGTATTACATCACGTAGATGAACAATCTCTAAATGACCTTATTCGTCGCCATGAATCATTCACTTTAACGAATGTGAAAAATTTCAACCAAACGGTGAAGAAGGTAGAGCGACTAATAGAAAAACAAGGACTTTCGTGCCGTGTGTATACCGCAGGACGCTCTGCCACCATGGCAGCGGCTCTAGCCTCAGGCCCAGCGGTCATCTTTGGTTTAGCGTCAGCCGCCGCCATCGCAGCTCATAAAGTTGCGACGTTAAACCCCGACTATGAAATCGCTAAGGATCCACTGGCTGACAAGCTTGTAGTGAACTTTAAGAAGTAACCCTTACTAGGACTGTGTGGCCACCAGTCCTCCCGTTTTTCCCGCGCTCTCTCCAAACATTCATGTTTTGGGGCTAGATAAGTGTGCTTAAAATTTGGTGGTCCTATGTCTATTAGTACAAATCGACGAAGTGCCGAGCACCTCGAATTGATATTCGAGATTTATTCATTAATCCCCACAATACGGAAAATAACAGCACGTGAACTGCAACTTGCCCTTAGCGATAAAGGGATCACCCGAAGCAAACGTACTATCCAGCGCGGCCTTGATTGCTTATTGACTTACTTTGATGTTGAACAAGATGCGACAAGCAAGCCTTATGGTTACCGCCGTACAGCGAATTCAAAACTGGCCTTAGGTCCCCGTGAACACATGATTTTTCTGTGGGCTGAAGCCTACTTGAAAACGCTCTTACCACGTTCTTACCATCTCATGGTAGATAGTGCTTTCGCACCTTTTAGCACTCTAAGCACTAAGCGCAAACTGATCGATATTCGACAGCCTGTCGCTTCTTGCATCAAGGAAACTAGCAGTATGGTTTTTGAAACCTTATGTACTGCCGTGTTTTACCAACGTGAAGTTAGGTTATCACTCATAAACCTACCTCAGAGTCTGTATATCAATCCACTGGGATTTATCGTGGAGCAGGGTCATCTTTACCTTGCATACCAATATCAAAACATCTTTCACGCAGTCCTCATCGATGAGGTTTTGTCGGCGTATCTAACCACTTTTGCTTATCACTACCCCAACAATTTTTCACTTAGCAACATTCCCCTCTCTAAGAAGGAACTCACATAATGAAACACACAACGATAAAATCGACCATGGGTATATCTGGGTTATTACTACTAGCCGCATGTGGTGGCGGTAGTAACGGAGGTAGTACTAATCCAAGTACGCCTGCCAAAGTTAGCGGACTGGCGATTGATGGTTATGTTGAAGGTGCTACTGCGTTCCTTGACTACAACTTCAATGGTGTGATGGACGAGAACGAACCACGTTCTCTAACCGATCAAAATGGACGCTTCGATTTTGTGATTGAAGAAGATGACTTAATCTGTAAAGAGTACTCACCGATTATCGTCGATGTACCTGCTGGTGCGTACGATAGCGATTATTGGTTAGTTGATAAACCTTATCGTTTAACCTTTCCGCCCTCATTCTCATCTGAGAACGTCGGCGAAGATGTATTTGCTACTACTCCATTCACTACAGTGATTTGGTCAACTGTTGAAACAGACCTATTACAAAGTGGTGTAAGAAACTGTAAAGAGTTGGCTGCTAATACTGAAGCGCAAAACAAAGTTGTACGTCTAGTCGCTGAGAAGGAATACGAGTTGGGTAACCGCTACAACATTCCTGCTAACGAGCTATACGCAGACTTCATCGCTTCTGGTAACACCAAGCAGCATCAACTAGCCCAGCTTCTAACCAGCGGTCTAGCAAAAGGCTACGCTGAAACTTCAGCTCTGGTCGATGCGAACCCTAACGCTTGGAAAGCTACAGTTGAGTACTACGTTGAGAAAGACGACGCAGGTAATTTCACTAAGTGGTATCGTGAAGAACGCGTGTTTGATGCCGACACACATTCTCTACGTGTATTTGAAGTATCTGCTGACTTAGAAACTGTAGGCCGTCTCATCGTTTACCGTAACAAAATCAAAGCCGAAGAAGGCGCAGTGCAAAAATATACTGATGACCTAATCGACTACCTACCAGAAATAAGCAAATACGGTTGTGGTTTAACTAATGATTACGTACAGAACTCAAAAGACTACGGCAACGACACCGTTACATTCTCTGTATCAGCTTCTGTTTTAGTTGACGACCATACTGCATGTGCTGATCCACTCGTGTACTCTTCTAGCGTACCTTACGCTAACGTCATTCGTGAATTGAAAGACGGCAATGTGTTACTACAAGCTGGTATGTGGGGTTTTGACTTTGGTGACGATGCTGTTATCGATGACCTAATCAACGATGGTTTGTACTCTAACATCACAGACCCAACAGTGCTGGACCAGTTCTCAACTTGGAACTACTCACTGGACTCAACTGAATCTTACGGAGCCCCTCGTTGGACACGTACATCAGTTGTAAGTACAGCTGAGAAAAATGTCATCACAGACGTGAACAGCAAAGGTATCTGGATTGTACGTACTACTTACCCTAACGGTACTCACAAAACGCAGTGTGGTGAATCTCTAGATACTCTAGTGGACGTGGCTCATATGGGTATGTGTGAAGAACTGCCCATAGTGCCTGCTGACTAATCATAACGAGTTGAGAGGGGAGCGATCCCCTCTCTTTTTTATTTTATTGAGCAACCAAAATTTCTATGGCCATTACCAAATGTCTTAGAACGTAATTTCGCAAAGTAACTCAAACGATAAAATAACTTATCAAGTACAGAATAAAACCTAAGGCTATTTATATCTAAGTGATACATGAAGTTTTTTGGAAAATGTACTAGTCGTCCCCCATCATCCAATTTAACACCCAAAGCTCTACACCAAGCTGCTTTAATTTTTTTAGACAGATTGCTTGTATGAGTATACTCCCCAACACAGTTATAAAC
>NZ_NDIM01000301.1:0-5884 GCF_002241375.1 Vibrio sp. V19_P1S1T109
GACTAATAGAGTGGCTAGAGTGGCATTTCTTAAAATGAAATTTTATAAGAGAAATTTGTCTCATATTTGATTCGTCTCATATTTGAGTCTGTATCTCATCGAAGTGTCGTTGTAATAAGATGCACGTCTACTGATAATTATGTCACCTTATCCATGTTCGCAAGGTATCTGCATTATGCTGGCCTTGCTAACCGTACTTTTAGCCTATCGAACGCAGTTTGGTTGGGAAGGTATGCATATTTAGTAGAGGGAAACTTTTTCATGACAATAAAATATTTGGTTTTCGCTGTAGGAATGATCTCATTGGGTGGCTCAATGGTTCAAGCTGCAGATCAGGAAGGTTGCATTATTAGCCGGAAAACCGGAGATAAGTACTGCCTAAATATAGGGCAGCGTTCAGAATATTCGCTACCATCTTGGATTTATAATCATCAAGTTGATGTTTTAGCACCTAGTGGTGTTTCAGTGATGCTCAGTGACTGGGATAATTTATCTTACAATCGCTTGGCAGTTTTTGACCATTATACTGATAACAGTGAGTTAAAAAATGTTAAAGCATTGAACGGGCAGGCTCTAGATTTTTCTCATCCTCGTTCCATGCGTGTCCTTGCATCGGAACTTTATCCTGAAGCTTGTATCGTGAGCCGTGAAAATGGTGAGCGTTTTTGTCTTAAAGAAGGTGAGCGTTCTGGTTATTCGCTCCCTTCCTATATCTATGGACATCCTGTCGATATAGTCGCTCCTGAAGGTCTTGGAGTGATACTTAGTGATTGGGATAATTTGTCCTATAACCGTTTAGCTGTTTTCGATGGTAATACATCTAATGCACAACTGAAATCAGTGAAAGCTTACAACGGTGAACTCCTTGATTTTTCACACCCTCGTTCTATGCGAGTTGTGTCATTTGATGTACCTTCTGACACCATTAGCACGCAGTTGAAATGGTCATGGCAAGGCGGTGGCTTTAAGCCATTATCGAATCAAGTGATGGCGACTCCAGTTGTTGCTCAACTGAATGATGATAATGGCGATGGTAATATTGATGAAAAAGACATTGCTGACCTTATCGTTGTGACGTTTGAAGGGAACAAGTATGTTAACGGAGGCCTAGTTCGAGCTTTAAGCGGTGTTGATGGCTCGGAGTTGTGGTCTTATGAGCAAGGTGAAGCCATTGCTGACGCAAGATATTCACCAGCTGTCGCTGATTTAGATGGTGATGGTGTAGTTGAAATCGTTACAACCAATACATCTAGCCCCTATTTAAATATTTTGGATAACAACGGTCATGTAAAGAAACAGATTCTCAAAGCACAAACTGGAGGCCGTTCAGTTGGCTCTATAACCCTCGCAGATCTTGATGGGGACGGTAGTGTCGAGATTCTATCTTCAGATGGCGTTTATAATTACGAGTCAGGTCTTGTATTTAGTCATCCTTGGGCCCCATCTTCTATTAATGTGGATATCGATGGCGATAATTCGCAAGAGGTCTTTTCTGGTGGTGTAATGTACCAAAACAGTGGTGCCGTCAATTGGCAGTATCTAGCCAATGATATGGTGTGGTTTTCATCGCTTGTTAATTTGGATAACGATGAGCGTCCAGAAATTGTGGCTTCGGTCCCTGCAACTTTCGCAACAGGCGAAAATGCACGATTTGCTGTTTTAGAACACGACGGTACCGTAAAGTGGGAAGTGAATAATAGTACAAATCCAGGTGGTGGCGTACAAGCTGTTTCTAATTTCTTAGGTAAAGCCAAAGTTATCGAAAACAATGAATGGTCAAAAGTCTATGGATATCGTTCTCATACTAATCCATCGACGATTACTATCACATCGGATGCTAAATTATCAGTACGCTCTGGTTTAGCGATTGATGCGGTGGGGAGCTCAGCTCAATCACTTATTGGTGGCCGTGGTGGTAACCTTAGCCAACCAGTCAATATCAAAGACGTCAAATCTGTTGATGTTACTTGGGGTAAGTATTATTGGGGTGGTTATCATGTCGTTGCGCTCGATTTCAGAATGAGTAATAGCAGTATTATTAGGATGGGGTCGAAAAAGTACGCGTATTCTAAGCAGACCGAGAGTTTTAATGTGCCAGCCGATAGCCAAATTAAGAGTATCAAAGTGTGGACTGAGGGGTGGCTAGTTGATGGTTTGCAATTTGAATTGGCTTCTCGTAGTGGCTCTAATGATATTGATGTGAAAGGCATTGTTTACGCTGGATATACTGCTGTGGATATGTACAACAGTAAAGGTGATCGCGTCTGGTCTGCTGCTAACGATGATACTGGCAGTGGTAAAATTGGTGTTTCTGCTTACGATTTTGATGGCGATGGTATTGATGAAGTTATTGTTCAGGATCATGCCAGAGTGCGAATTCTTGATGGACGAACGGGCCAGGAAAGAGCCTCTTTCGCGCATTCGACCTCAACCTTGTGGGAGTACCCGATTGTTGTTGATCTTGCGGGGGATAACAACGCAGAGCTGATTGTTGTTGCGAATGATTTTGATAAAAACTATGTCGTTAACCATGGTGTGTTTGTTTATGAATCTGCGGACAGTGCAAAACCTTGGAAGAATGCAACTCGCATCTGGAACCAGCATGCTTTCCATCTGACGAATGTTACTCAAGATGGTGTAGTGCCTACAAATGCGACACCAAGTTGGTTGAGCCATAATACATACCGTTCGAGTACATTACGTGCAACGGTGGGTGGTGAGTCTCCAATTTTTGGTTACTCAAATACTCAGCAATCACAACGTGTAGTGACGGCGGATAACCAGATGTATCTGCGTTCTGGTTTTGCGATCGATGCGATCGGCACGACGGCCAATAACTTGGTGGGCGGCCCGGTACAAGGTACTAACGGTGGTGTGCTAAGAGCACCGATTGCTCTTGATCAATTGCAATCCGTGGAAGTTACCTCTGGTCTTTATAACTGGGGTGGTTACCACATAGTGGCGATTAAGTTCACGATGAAGGATGGCTCTAGCGTGTTATTGGGTTCAAGCCACTATGCGAGCAACAAAAAAGTTGAAACGTACACTGTGCCGCAAGGTAAACGCATCAAGCAGATCAATGTTTGGACTGGTGGCTGGTTAGTTGAAGGCTTGCAGTTTGTATTCGATTAATTGATATCGTTTTAATTCAATAATTGAAAATCCCTCGAGACAATCGAGGGATTTTTTATTAACCAGATATGGAGTAGGAATTGTTTTGGACGTATACCATTCGCGGTGTTGGATACATTCGTTTACCTGCAACTTAAAGTCGTTTTTATATATCAGGAATATTTTGAACGAGTGACCAGACTCGGCATTGAATTTGACCAGTGTCCCATCAATAAACACAGCAAGAAATAAAGTGTTGTTGCGGGAGCTTGAAGTGGGAAATCAACACTCATGTGTATCAACATACCAATAATAGCCATCATGGATGATAAGCCGATCCCTTTCATCAATCTATTTCTGCGGTTTTTAAACGCATAAAATGCGCGTTGGGCGGCGACTAAGATCATTACACCTAATATCGAAACCATGACAAGGCCTGATTCTAAGGTGAATTGGATGTAGTCATTATGAGCATGATCGTAAAACAGTTTTACTTTTCCTTGATTGTAGGAAGGAAAAGTGGAGTAGAAAGTACCAGCCCCAAAGCCAGTCAGAGGCCTTTCTTGTATTGCAACTATGGAATATCTGACAACATCATCTCTTGATTCACTTTCCAAGCTAGTTTCAATAAGACGTTGTTTGACTTTCTCCAATCCAAACCATTGGCTCACGATGAACGTATCAATGATGAATAAACTGATTATGAGCACATAAACACTTTTGGGTTTCGGTTTGTAAAACAATAGCAACAGCACACAACCTACGGTTAGGGCGATAAAGAAAGCCATATTTCCCATTCTTGAGCGTGTTAAGACTAATGCAATCACCATGATCACGAGCCCTAAACGTACAAAGGCTTTATCAGACAGCAACACGGCTAAAAACTGTTTAGTGATATTTCTAAATCCGGTTTTGTGTGAGCTATCGAGTTTTGCAATTAATAAGCCAAATCCAATGCAGAGATTCAGCATCAAGAAGTTTGCCAGATGATTATGATAGACAAAGCTTCCGGAGGCTCTATTTCCTAGTGGCAGCTTGAAAATTATCGAATGATCTAGGTTGAGTAGCAAAATCACGCCAGCGTAAAAGCCTTGGCAAATTCCACTGCTAACCATGACTATTGCGAGAAGTTTTAATTTTTTAGGTGTATCGATGAGGACAAGAGCAATAAGACAAAACTGGAAATAGTGGAGCGATTTGATTGCAGAGACAAAGACTAAACTAGGATCCTGAGTTATACCAAGTTGTGGAATACTTTGGATGAATGACCAGCAAGTGATAAGTGCGATGGGAATGATGACTAATTTTCCCCTTATCAGACAGTTTTTCCAATGCTCAAAAGAGTAGTTGAATAAACAGGCAATAAGCAGCAATGCAATCCAGATTTCATTGAATGACCATGCTAATGGGCGATTACTACCTAAAGGTATGGGCAGCCAAAATACAAAAATGAGAAATATTGGGAAAATGGATTTTTCTATTAGACGCATACTATTAATATCAATTAAGAAGGGCAGGAATATACCTGCCCTAAACTGGATGAAAGCATCGAATTAAACGATCAGTTTGGTGAAGCGGTACCACCACCACTGCCATTGCCAGTTCCAAGTGTTGTGGTGTTACCTGGCACCGTTGCGACTGGAGGTAAGCCACCAGGTAAAGCCGATGGAGTACCTGCCGCTGTCGGTTCAGTAATGGTCGCTGGGTCAGCGCCACCGGAGATTGCAGCAACAATCACATCAGTTGAGTCCATTAAATCCATTGCAATAACAGCATCAACGATAGCTTGAGCTGACTCTGGTGATTTAGTGACAGCAAGCTGAATGACTTCAGAACGCATCTCTTGAGGTGCATTTTTAACGAGTATTGCAGTCAAAGCTGCGACTTGGTCACTCGATATATGGTCAAATACTGTATTGAAGATATCGAGTGCTAGTTGTGGGTGTAGAGTAGACGCTAGGTCCGCCATTTCCAGAGCCATGCTTGGGCATAGTTTCATTAAAGCTTGCAGAGAAATAATGGCATCGTCTGCTTGTTCTAGGCTGGCTCTTATTGTGTCTGTGGCCACTTTATGGTTTTTATAAAGTGAACAAGTAATTTCTGTTTCGGCATATAACCTTGAACTAGCCAGCAAAGCTGAAATAGCAATCCAAAATATCCATAGTGATTTTTTCATTGGTAAGTCCTAAAAGCCTACGATTTACTGTTGCGATGATTATAAGTGAAGTAGTACATCCAGTGATATCGTACTTCTGTTAATAAGGGTTCGATTCTCATTCTTAAGGCGTTTTTATGCGCGAGGTTGTCTTAGTTTGGAGCATAAGTTTGAAGATTGAAGTCTGCTAGTAACGTAATAGATTATTGAGGCCATTGTTATACCAAGTAAGCTTGCCCCTAAATCGAGCAAAGAGAATGATCGTGAACGCGATAACATTTGTAAACTTTCATCAATTACGCAACAGGTCGAGACGATAACTATGGCGAGAAAGATGCTCTGTATAGGGGAAAGAGTGGCGGAAATTACTCGGATAAAAACCAAGGTAATGAATAGCGCAAGTGTAAAGTGGAGATAAATATCACCGCCGAGTGACTTTTCCAAAAATATCGGTATCTCAGCATGAATATTCAGTGTTTTTGCCAGTGATAGCGAAGCCGTACCAAGAGAAAGCAAGGCTAACATGAACAAGGCGATAGGCCGGTTTATTGAATAATGTTTTATCATCGAGATCACTCTAGCGCTCTCTTGCAGAGATTATTTTTCTCAGTATAACGT
>NZ_NDIM01000305.1:0-5862 GCF_002241375.1 Vibrio sp. V19_P1S1T109
ATCTAAAAACATCACCTGAGTGCTTACCATGCAAGATTTTTCCATCTCTACCTTGATTGAAATGACCATAGGACTCGCAAGTGGTTTGAATGATCAAGATAGGTTCAATCGCCTGCTTGATGCGATTCGTAAAACCATTCAATGCGACTGTGTGATGCTGCTTTCACGCCAAGGTGATTTGTTAATCCCCCTTGCGATGCAAGGTTTGACTCGCGATACCTTAGGCCGACGCTTTTTAATTGATGAACATCCGCGCTTTAGTGAGATTTGCCACGCTGATGGGCCGGTTATTTTCGATGCGAATTCATCACTACCCGATCCTTTCGATGGTTTATTAATGGATCATGATGGCGACCTTCCCATGCACTCTTGTATGGGCCTGCCCCTTTTGTTTGGTGACAAACTGCTCGGTATCTTGACGCTTGATAGCCTTAATCCCAACATGTTTGAGCATATTCCCAAACGCAGCCTAGAAGCGTTGTCGGCAATCGCGGCCTCTACCTTGAAAATGGCACTGACCTTTTCTCAACTTGAAGCACAAGCCAAACAATCACAGCAACGCTTAGAAGAGCTGAATGAAGAAGCATGGGACAGAGAAGGTGGAGAGATCATCGGTTCAAGTGCATCGATGCTGGCCATGAAAGCCGATTTGGAAGTGGTTGCCCCTTCTAATTTCAACATTTTAATCCATGGTGAAACGGGTGTCGGTAAAGAGCTGGTCGCACGAACACTGCACCAACTATCAGCGCGTAAACGCCAACCCCTTA
Source organism: Vibrio sp. V19_P1S1T109 (assembly GCF_002241375.1). Lineage (NCBI taxonomy): Bacteria > Pseudomonadati > Pseudomonadota > Gammaproteobacteria > Vibrionales > Vibrionaceae > Vibrio > Vibrio sp. V19_P1S1T109. Next base: position 768 of record NZ_NDIM01000305.1, read on the forward strand.
TTTATGTCAACTGCGCCGCAATTCCAGAAAACTTGGTCGAAAGTGAACTATTTGGGCATGTCAAAGGAGCTTTTACTGGAGCAGAACGACATCGCTTAGGCAAGTTTGCATTAGCCGACGGTGGAACCTTATTTCTCGATGAAATCGGTGAACTGCCATTGGCTGCCCAAAGCAAGATTTTACGTGCATTGCAGAACAATGAAATTCAGCCCGTAGGACAAGATCATGTCCAAACTATTGATGTACGGATATTGGCAGCGACAAATCGAGATTTAAAGCAAGAGGTGGAAGCGGGAAGATTCCGAGCCGATCTTTACCATCGACTCAGCGTATACCCTGTTCATATCCCTCCGCTAAGAGAGCGAAATGGTGACGTTACCTTGTTGGCAGGTTATTTTTTAGAGCAAGCGCGTCGCAAGCTCGGTATCACACAGCTCAAAATCGATCCCAACGCACTGGCTGGGTTACTCAACTACTCATGGCCCGGTAATGTTCGCGAATTAGAACACGTGATCAACCGCGCAGCGCTGAAAGCACGAGCCAGACAAGGCTTACAAGCGTTGATCACAGTCAACAGCTACGACATAGGTGAGTTAGATTTCAGCCTACCTCTGGTTAACACGCCAAGTACGTTGAGCGACACAGAAAACACAGCGAAGGTGTGGCAACGTGGGCTGCGAGAAGCAACGGATGAATATCAGCGTAAATTGATCAGTGAAGCATTGACCCAATCCGATTTCAATTGGGCAAAAGCGGGAAGATTATTGCAAGTGGATCGCGCGAATCTCACTCGGCTTTCAAAACGCTTAGGGATTTCGGTGAAAAAAACACACGCAATTGAGCGTTAATCTCACTTTCATCACTAATATATCTTTTCTCACCCAAACAGTAATTGCAGGTAAGACGCTCACCATACTGTGTGAGCGCTCATTATTCGGCGGTTAGCTACCCACTTCACTCGGCAGCACTTCTGTTGCAACTAAAGCGCGTGGAAATGCGTTTTCATACGCTTGCATAAAGTCTTGGCGGATCAGTTGCTCTAAATGGTTGGCCCGCTCTGTTGGGCAAAAAATCATGAAATGCACGATCTGTTCTCCTGCGGCTGCGCTGCTGATCTGAATGTGCGGCTCAGCACTGGGCAAATCTACACCCGCATGTTTTTCAATCATGCTGTTATAGCGCCTTGCAACATCAATAAAATGGGCAAAGTGGCTCTCAATCTTTTCATGCATAATCGGCAATAAAGGATACAAATTTACAAATTCAGGCACTACTATCGAAAAGTTATGAAACACATAACGCTTCATAAAATTAAGGTTTTTTACCGGAAACGAGAAGAACATACTGTTTGGCAAGGTCGCAGTTTTTCCAGTGTAGTGGTATTGACCATGATTCAAGTCGATTTCTTGGATCACGGTTGCCATCAAGTTGTGTTCGATCACTTCACCGCTCAGTTTTCCGACTTCAATCCAATCCCCGATACGAAATGAGCGAGAGCTCGCTCGCTGAATTGAACCCGTAAAACACAAGATGATCTCTTTTGATGCGACTACAATGGCGACCGCTATCGCAGTCACTGACAGTGCAAATTCGTTGATCTCCGATTGCCACAATACGAAGAGGATGACCAAAGTAAAGGCAAAGGTGCCATTCTTGGTGCGTGACATCCATTTACGCTGCTTTTCGGTAATCAGTGCGACATCGCCACGAATTTGAGAAAGCACAACTCGCCGCGTCAAAATAATCAACGTCATGATTAAAATACTAAACACCAATTTATGAGTGATAAGAAAGTCCCACACCGCGACCACTTTCTCCATATCAATCCCCTTCTTTTATTTTTATGCATAATGAGCAGCAACACATCTAAGCCACTAGAGAGCAGCAGATTGAGATCGTGTTAGAAATTTTAGAAAGGTATTGTAACTGAGTGAATAGTTAACGTCGGCATAAGGCGCAATTATTATGCGCCCTGTCATAGCTTTGGAAGAGAAACTCCCTTTGAGATTGGCGAAAGGAAAAATTTGTTATCAGTGTTGATTCGCCAACGCTGTCTTTTCAGCCAGTTTTACAATCACGTTTACCGCTTGTTCCATCCCTTCAATGGTAATGAACTCATGAATACCATGAAAATTATAACCGCCAGTGAAAATATTAGGGCATGGCAGGCCCATGAATGAGAGCCTCGCACCATCCGTACCACCTCGAATAGGTTTGATCAGCGGTTCAACATCACAAGCAATCATGGCTTGTTTAGCCAGTTCAATGACTTGTGGATGAGGCTCGACCATCTCTTTCATATTGAAATAGCTGTCCGTCACGACCAACTCAACTCGTCCTTTCTCAAGACGGGCATTTAACTGGTCCACTTGCTGCTGCATAAACACTTTACGAGCTTCCAAGCCTTCTCGTTCAAAATCTCTAATAATGTAACCCAAGGTTGAGCGAGCCACACTCATCTCTGCGGATTTTAAATGGTAAAAGCCTTGATAGCCCTGCGTGGTCTCTGGGGTTTGATCGGCTGGCATCATAAGCTGAAATTGTGCGGCGATGTTGATGGCATTCACCATTTTATCTTTCGCGGTCCCCGGGTGAACATTCACGCCATAGCAAATAACATCGGCGCTCGCCGCATTGAAGTTTTCATACTCCAATTCGCCCACCGGGCCACCATCAATGGTATAAGCCCACTGTGCGCCAAACTTCTCCACATCAAATAAATCCGCGCCACGGCCGATCTCTTCATCGGGAGTGAAACCGATACAAATATCACCATGTGCGATGCTTGGGTCGGCAATTAACCTCTCAATGGCCGTCATAATTTCAGCGATGCCTGCCTTATTATCGGCACCAAGCAGTGTGGTGCCGTCAGTCGTGATCAGATTGTAACCATGCAGTTGATGCAAATCCGGGTATTGAATAGGTGACAGCACCTCATCCCCTTTACCTAAAGCAATGTCTCCACCTTGATAATTCTCCACAATTTGCGGCTTAACGTGTTTGCCTGACGCGTCTGGCGCGGTATCCATATGTGCAATAAAACCAATCGCAGGAACAGGGTAATCAACATTCGATTGCAACTTCGCCATAACATAGCCGTGTTCATCAACCGTAGCATCGGTTAAGCCTAATGCGATTAATTCTTCATGCAGTGTATGGGCAAACGTCATTTGCCCTACTGAACTCGGGCAACGGCGGCTGGCAGGGTGAGATTGAGTATCAAAAGAGACATAACGCAAAAAGCGTTCAACAAGATTTTCCATAGCAAGCACTCAATAAGTTAGCATGTCAACGTATCGCCTATGTTGGGATACGCAGTTAATTGCAAGCTATACTACGCGCTCATCAGAAACGGAATTTGCTATAAATCAGCTTTTCAGCAATTACTGAGGTGTCAATCATTCAAAAAAGGGATAAAAAATGCCCACCGCAGTGAGCATTGAGAGAAGCAAACAGTGCGTTTAAAGCAGAATGAAAATGCCCGCTAGACATGCACTCATTAAGTTAGCTAGCGTACCTGCAATCACCGCTTTAATACCTAAATTCGCGACTTCTGCACGGCGTTCAGGAGCGATAACCCCGATAGAGCCTAATTGGATCGCGATAGAACCAATATTGGCAAAGCCGCACAAAGCAAAAGTAATAATAACTTGGGTGTGTTCCGACAACAGCGCTTTGTGGTCAACAAAATCAATGAAAGCCACAAATTCGTTCATCACCACTTTTTGCCCAATGTAAGAGCCCGCCATCAAGACTTCATTGCTTGGTACACCAATCAACCAAGCCAGTGGTGAAAATAGATAACCGAACAGCAGTTGTAAGGTAATGCCGTTCAAACCCAATAACTCACCGAAACTTTCAAGCCCAGTGTTAACCATCGCAATCACGCTCACAAATGCAACCAGCATTGTACCGACGGCCACCGCCACTTTCATGCCATTCATCGCCCCGCTCGCCAGTGCGTCAATCACATTACTTTCTTGCGCTTTATCCATCTCAATATTGGTTTGATCAAGTGGAACATCGCGCTCTGGTACGATGATTTTTGCCATCATCAAACTGCCGGGTGCCGCCATAAAACTGGCTGCAATAAGGTATTTAAGCTCAACACCTAGACCGGCATAGCCACCCAACACGCTACCTGCGACAGAGGCCATGCCTCCGGCCATTACGGCAAACAGTTCTGAACGTGTCATGCGCGACAAAAAGGGACGCACAAGCAGTGGAGATTCACCTTGTGAAAGAAAAATGTTACCCGTAGCGACCAGTGATTCAGCTTTGCTCGTACCTAAAAATTTTTGAATACCACCACCGATAAACTCGATGACTTTTTGCATGATACCAAGGTAATAAAGGGCAGAGATAAGAGCGCTGAAGAAAATGATGATAGGCAGAACACGAACAGCAAAAATAAATCCGGAATCGGCTAAATCACCGAATAGAAAGCGGATTCCTGCATCGGCGAAACCCAGCAAACTAGACACACCGCCGCTGATGCTGGCTAGTGCGCTTTGTCCCCATGGGAAGTAGAGCACCAGCGCGGCAAAACCAACTTGCAGCAATAAAGCACGTGATACGGTTTTCCAATTGATGAAAGATCGATTTTCAGAGAGCAGGTAGGCGCAAGCGATCAGCGCTAAAATGCCGACGAGGCCAAAAAGAATATTCATTGTATTTACCTAGTTTGAAATTTGGAAATAAGGGTAGAACCAAAAAACTTGGCAAAGGAGGAATCATTGTCCTTTTGCACAACAAAAGCATGACAAAAAGAGGGGTATGCGAACATATTGTTCATCTAAGATCACCTTATACAAGCAGAGGAACTTAGCTGGTCCAGTCCTTGGGGTCATTCACATTTCCGTGTGACGGCTTGTATGGGTTGAGCACCGGCTCATAACCGGGCGGAAAGTATAGCGAACAAAATGAGAGTTTCATCACATATTTTTACGCAAACGTTCAAGCGCTCATTTATTCGACAGTTATTCTAAAAAAACATCAAACACAGGCAAGATTGGATGGAAAACAAACAAAAAAAATATGGAATTTTCATCACAAATTTAAACTAATTTAGCTATATAAAAACGAATAATTGGTA
>NZ_NDIM01000095.1:0-5839 GCF_002241375.1 Vibrio sp. V19_P1S1T109
TCCTACTCCTATTAATCATTATGATCATTTTGAGACCTTGGTCATAATCACTATAATCAAGGGGCCTAGCTTGGATTGAAAACCATGAAAACACAGAATTAACAGCATATTAAACTGGCTTCATGTTAGTTTATTGAAACTAAAAACCAAATTTTAAGATTTTTCAGTAAATGTAATTAGCTGACGATTTATCCAGCACTGTCACGCACAGCAAACAAAAATGAAGGACATTTGTCCTCCCTAATCGGTAGGCGATCATGGTTTTATACAATTATTTTTCAAAAAGAGGCACACAGATAGACACTGTAGGTATGCGGAGCCAGAAGATAAATAGGAATCGATTTATAGGTTTACAGTGTAAATGGCCCTAAATAGGGCCAATTGAGTCTATCTCTGAGCTGTGATATTTATGAATTAACGGCTTTGATAAGGATAGAAGTATCCATTCTTCCCTCACCTTGCTCAGACAAGGCTTGGTAAGCATGATAAGTTTTTTCTGTCATCGGCAATTTTAGATCGTTTCGTTGCGCTTCATCCAAACAAAAGCCCAAGTCTTTGATCATCCAATCAATGGCAAAGCCGTAATCAAATTTACCTATTGACATGTTCACAGCGCGGTTTTCCATCTGCCATGAACCTGCGGCTCCATTTTTCAAACAATCAACCAAAACGCCAATATCTAACCCTGACTTTTCCGCTAAGATCAATCCTTCCGACAGGCCATTTAATACGCCAGCAATGCAAATTTGATTGACCATTTTTGCGCGTTGTCCTTGCCCTGCTTTCCCCATCAGCACCGATGACTTGCCATAAGCATGAAATACGGGTTGCAGCTGCTCAAACAGTTCGGCATCTCCACCACACATAATGGTTAGCACACCATTTTCAGCCCCTGCTTGGCCACCAGAAACAGGAGCATCCATAAAGCGAATGCCCGCTTTATGAGCCGCAGACGCCAGCTCTTCGGCTAACAGTGCCGATGTGGTGGTGTGATCAACCAAAATTGCGCCGCGTTTCATCGCCCTTATCGCGCCGCCGTCACTGGTCGTCATGCTACGGACATCATCATCATTGCCAACGCAGGTTAAAACCACATCGGCATCTTGCACGCACTCTGCGACTGTTTGCGCTGCATGCCCATGATACTGCTGCGCCCACTGCTGCGCTTTAGCTTGAGTGCGGTTGTAGACGCTAACATCAAACCCTGCATTTTTTAGATGCCCAGCCATAGGGTATCCCATAACCCCTAATCCAATAAAACTGACTTTCATTAACTTCTCCTTTTATTATTACCCAGCAGCCCAAACGGACGAACACACGTAACTGAGTGTGGGCTGTATGTATCCTTGCGTCATTCTCTATGAATAAGACCACGGTTAGCAATGCACAGATAAAAAAAAGCCGAGTCAATCACTCGGCTTCTCATTAATTCGCTCTATTACAGCTCAGCGTTATGGTAAACCTGCTGAACATCATCACAGTCATCTAGCATGTCGAGGAATTTCTGGAATTTCTCCGCCTCTTCGCCCGTGACCGGTGTGTGTGTTTGTGGAACGAACGTGATTTCTTCCACATCGATAGTCAAATCAGGGAACTGATTATTTAGCGATGTTTTCACTTTGAAGAATTCAGTGTTAGGTGCAAATACAGTGATCACACCATCTTCCAGTTCAACATCCGTCACATCGACATCATCCATCATCAGTGCTTCAAGGATAGAATCTTCATCATCCCCTTTGAACTGAAATACCGCTTGGTGATCAAACATGTGTGATACGGTACCTGGAGTACCAATTTTCGCACCCGTTTTAACAAAGCATTGACGCACATCTTGGAACGTACGGTTGCCGTTATCTGTTAAGCAGTCAACGATAACACTTGCGCCGCCAGGGCCAAAACCTTCGTAACGAGCAGGTTGGTAGTCTTCACCACCACCACCACTGGCTTTATCTAGCGCTTTATCAATAACGTGGCCTGGAACTTGGTCTTTCTTCGCTTTTGTGATCAGGTGGCGCAAAGACAAGTTCATGTCTGGGTCCGAACCACCATTTTTCGCACACATGTAAATTTCTTTACCGTATTTGGAATAGACTTTAATTTTTGCGCCTTGAGTTTTCGCCATTGAGGCTTTGCGCACTTCAAAACTTCTTCCCATAGGGATGATCTCTCTAATTCAATTTAACGCGAGGGATTTTAGCAAAAAGTGGGATCATTTCAATTTTCCACTTAGCAAAGACATGAATGCTACGCAACACCCATCACTCTTTTGTATTTGTTCACCGATTGTAAAAACCACTCTTTTTCGGCCTCACTGGCAATTTTAGACTGCTGCTGAGTGATCGCTTCAGGCCCTGCTTTTCCTTGCTTGAGTTTCCAAACAAGAAAGGAAGCTTGTTTATCGAGCTCTACTTTGTTTTTCTCTTCAGCGGCAAGTAAAGATAGGTTGAAGGACATGAGTTAGCCTAGATCGGTAAATACGTGGCACGAAATATAGCATAGGACATAGGAAAATTAAGAGCATAAATGTGCAATTTATCGGTATGAAATCAAGAAAATTGGAAAATATAAAGGGTGGCTATGCGCCACCCTTAGGGGATTAATGGTGAGAACTCGTCAGTGAAGTATGCCTAGCTCCTTCGCTTCTTCAATGGTTAAACCACTTTCTCGAATCTCTCTTAATGCTTCAATACGACGGCGAGCTTCGGCTGATTTAAGGTTTTTAACTGGTTTTTGAGTTTCTACTTCTTCCGTGAAGTCCCACTTATTTGCAATATCAGTCATTTCGTCATGGTCAATAGAATTTATGGACATTGTTACCTCCGAACAAACCACGTAAGGGACATGTAATCTGTAGCAAACGACATTTGATTTGTTAAGCATATTTCGTCCATATTGTGATTTTGGCGATGGTTTAGAAACCTTATTTTTAAAACTATTAATATTACTTTGCCAACCTTGCTAGACGAGGCTAGATTTAAATATTGTGTACATGAATTCAAGCGTTTTAGCGCTCATTTTATTCTGTTGCATACTATCGCAGTCCCCCCTACCCCACGCTCTTTCAATGTGCTGATTTTTAGCACATGGTTCCCCATTTCTGTTTGGCAAATAAGCTTGAAATGCACCAGACTGTAGTTAATGCATTTAAAGTTGTAGGTAAGACGCGATGTGTAAGCTTCACGACTGGTTAACCGAGATCCATCAATGGCATCTGAACAAGCGCTATGATCAGGTGGCTCAATTACAACCTCTGATCCTTAATGCTCCACAGGAGATCTGGGGGCCGGATCTGAGTGATGATCAAAGTAAAGCAATTGCTTGTTGGCTTGATGCTTGCCTGCGCCAATATGAGTACTACAAGCTCATTGACGGTGAGCTTGCCTTCCAATATCTGCAGCTTGCTTACGCTCGTTTTCAGCGTTGTGTCTCGGAGCCGAGTAGTGAACTTGAGTTAAAATCTTGGTGTATAAAACGGATGCCGCAGTTGATAGTACTGAGTTTGGAGCATCTCAACCAACAGCACGTTGATGAGGCCTTATCCCGAAGTTTAATTGATGCTCATGTTCGATTTCTTGCATATTACGCGTGGAACGATGATCAAGGTATAAAGCGAGGGTATTAATTGATTGCAGGGATCAACAGATAAAAAAATAGCGAGTTATATAACTCGCTAAAAACATATATGAGCCAATCTATTAATTCATCAGATAGGACAAAAGGTTGTCTATTCGTTTTCTATACTAACGAACCTTCTAAAACAAAATGTCAGCTACATGTCAAGGTTGTGTTGTAAATTGGTTTTAAATACCTTTTAAATACCAATAGCGACTTCATCAAGTGCCCGGAATACGGATTCATCTAAATGCCCCTCGTACACTTGCTTGCACACTTTGCGGCGTACCGCGAGACCCGAGATCAAACGTTCGATCGATAAATGTTTATTCTCGTTTTTCGTGTTATAGAGCTCGATCAATTTACTTAACGTCTCATAAGAGATCGCCTCATTTCCAACCCTCAGCCAATCCAGCTTATCAATCAGCTCTGTACACTCTTCCTTGATAGAGGATGGTGGATGCCCAGTCATTGCTGATAACGCCGTTATACTGCGTTCTAGGGCCTCTGGAGAGGTATATTTAGATAAGGTAATCGTAATTTCATCGGCATTGATCTCTACTAGGTGTTTGCGCTGCTTGACTCTCCGTCCCAGCTTACCCTTTGGAGACGGTGCTTTACGTTGAATCGGTTCAAATTCACCATCAATGATCTCAGAAAGCTCTTCTAGTTTTTGCTTAGAAACCATCTCATTGCGCAGTGGGTTAGGTAACGTTGGAGCCATGTTGCGTTTGCCTGCATTGGTGGTACGAGCGCGCGAGTAGCGCAGGACTTCTTCCACATCGCACTTAATGTCGACTTGGTAATCCATCACTTTTTCTTTATCCACCAGTGTGGTGACCGTCAAATGATAGCCCCAAAGATTCACGACAAATAACGAATCGCTGCCCTTTCCTTCCGATAATCGTTTTAGCTCACGGACAAGATCCATCGAAAAACGACGCCATTCGATATTACGGGCCAACTTTTGGTTCAATTCACTCAGTAGCATGCTGTCGGTATGGCGACGCGACATGCGACTGCGGAAATAGGAGTAGAGTTGGAAGACCAACGTATGTTGCTTTAGGATCTCTGGTGGAAACAAGAAAAAGTAATCGCGAGTGAGTAACTCTTCGTAGAATGAAGGCTCCCACACCAAAATGTACAAATTAGGTTTGATCCTAATTTCACCATCAGCGCCTTCCGTTGGCGCTTCTTCAGAAGCGGTGATCGTTCTTGCTAGGAACCGAAAACGATCACTCTTAAATCCTTCTGGCATGTTTTCACTCAGCCAACGGCCTGTTAACTCATGCAGTTGGAAGTCTGTAAATTCAATCCGATCAATACTATCGCGAATAGAATCTCTTGCTGGGCCACTATCTTTTTTACCGCGAAGCGACAAAATGTCAGTAATGTACAATGGGGTTTTATTCGGTGTGTGTTTGGTATTAAGTTGGTAATCTTCTTGGTGATGATCGTGGTATTGCACCGTTAAGGTGAACAGTGCAAACAGTGTCATTAGATCATCAACTGTCATGATATTTTTAGAAGAACGAGTTTCAATGATCGCACGGGTACCAGAAATCGACACCATTGATTTCTGGTAGCTTTTACGAGTTCTCGGTGGAGCTAATGCTTGATCAATGATCCCAGCCCAATTGGTGGGTGAAACCACAAACTGATCCGCTTCGTCTTTCATCGCTGGTGGAATATTTAGCCCATGCTCTGTCAACAAACGCTTATTGACCTGAGTTTGAGCCAGCGCTTTTGAACGCTTGCGTTTTTCTGTCTGTTTTACTGATTCAGTTACCAGACTGGTTGAACCAAGCACAGAGATGAGCTTATTTGGGTTAACAAATTTATGCAGCATTGTCTTGCCAGCTAAACCTTCTTCAAATCTCACCGGGATCTGTTTAAATAAACCAATACTTACTGCAGCACGCAGCCGTTGCTGAATAGCCGCTCTGGTCAATTGGCCATCGGTTGCTTCAATTAACTCTGTTGTTGAGACTAACCCATCTTGGCTGCGGAAACCTCTTAATGAGATCAGGTTAAGAAGTTCAACGATACTTTTGGTAACACCTTTAAAATGTTGGTATTGATCAACCCAATCAACAGCAGTTTCTGAAACTTCAAAAAGATGCCCATCTTTGTGGCTCCTTGGTGCTTTGATCAATATTTTTTCGTCTGCGTTCATTATTAGATCCGTATCACACTAGCCGTAATATCGCTATAGTTCCAATAGAAT
>NZ_NDIM01000341.1:0-5828 GCF_002241375.1 Vibrio sp. V19_P1S1T109
ATGTTTTTCTATTTATTGTGATATTAATCTAAAAGTGAATGTTCACCTTTTTGTTGAGTATTAAATTGTTTGCTGTACAATCTGCGTTAGGTACTTATTATGGAATTTGGCAATGAAAAGAGAACAAACCATAGCGAATCTCTACCAGCTCGCCGAGCAAACTCAACAGGTGCAAGCTGACCGAATTGAAATTGTTTTAGAAGAACGTAGTGATGACCATTTCCCAGCGATGTCAAAAGCGCTAATGGAAACTCGTTCAGGTTTAACACGCCGTAAGCTAGATGATGCCATTTCCAAAATGGAACAAGCTGGCCATCAATTTACTAAAAACAATGCTAATCACTATTCAATTTCTTTAGCGGAAGCCCACATGCTCATGGATGCCGCTGGTGTGCCTAAGTTCCACCAAAGGAAAAAGCATGGTGATCATAAGCCTTGGGTCATCAATGTTCAGAACCAAAAGGGGGGGACAGGTAAATCAATGACGGCTGTCCATCTAGCCGCGTGCCTCGCCCTGAATTTGGATCAGCGTTACCGTATCTGCTTGATTGACTTAGATCCGCAAGGTTCATTACGGCTATTTCTCAACCCGCAAATAAGTTTATCAGAGCACAGTAATATCTATTCTGCCGTTGATATTATGTTAGACAACGTGCCTGAAGACACTGAAGTGGACAAGGCGTTCTTACATAAGAACGTGATGTTGCCAACCCAATATCCCAATTTAAAAACCATCTCTGCATTTCCTGAAGATGCAATGTTTAACGCAGAAGCGTGGCAGTATCTTTCGCAAAATCAATCGCTTGATATTGTTCGACTGCTGAAAGAGAAACTTATCGATAAGATTGGCGATGATTTTGACATCATTATGATTGATACTGGCCCACACGTTGATCCATTGGTATGGAATGCAATGTATGCTTCCAATGCATTACTGATCCCGTGCGCGGCTAAGCGATTAGATTGGGCGTCAACCGTCAATTTCTTTCAACACCTTCCTACGGTTTATGAAATGTTTCCAGAAGATTGGAAAGGGTTAGAATTTGTACGTTTGATGCCGACGATGTTTGAAGATGATAATAAAAAGCAAGTCTCGGTATTAACGGAAATGAATTACCTGTTGGGTGATCAAGTCATGATGGCGACGATTCCGCGTAGCCGAGCATTTGAAACCTGTGCTGACACCTACAGCACCGTTTTTGATCTCACCACCAGCGATTTTGAAGGTGGTAAAAAGACGCTAGCGACTGCGCAAGACGCTGTGCAAAAAAGTGCACTGGAGCTTGAGCGAGTGCTTCACAGTCATTGGTCATCACTAAATCAGGGGTAAGTAAAACATGGCAATTAAAACGTCTGAACTAAATGCGAAACTGTTTGGTAAAGCGAATAAGCGACGTGCAACCACCCCGCAAGAAGCCCAAACGGCAGCGAAAGAACAAGCGCAAATCATCGAATTGGCGGTTGCGGGAGAAGAGTTAGTCACTTTCGAACTGGTCAAGATTCCCGCTGATCAAGTAGCGGAAAAGACGATTGTTTTTACGCAGAATGCGCGTGAACAAGCTTTTCTGAATGAGCATGCTCTATCTGATGTATTGAGTACATTACGCGAGCGTGGCCAGCAATATCCTGCGGTTGGTCGTAAAACCGCTGGGGGCAAAATTGAAGTCCTTGATGGCAGCCGTCGTCGAATGTCTTGTATCTTGGCGGGTAAAGAATTTTTGGTTTATGTCGCTGAAGACATAAACTCGGAACATGCGAAGTTTCTTTCGGATGTGGCAAACGCGCACAAGCCGCTTTCTCTTTATGAGAAGGGTAAAGAGATGCAAGCGAAGCTGGATAACGGTGAAGCGGAAGACCAAAAAGCTTTAGCCAAGATATTTCAGTGCAGTGAGGCCCTAGTAAGTGGTGCTCTAAAAGCAGCGGCTTTGCCACTTGAGCTATTGCAAGCTTATCCAAATGTGGTTGAATTAGGCCGTCCAACCATAGTTAAATTACATAAACAATTTAATGAACTCGATGCAAAGCAACAAGCAAATTTGTTGGAAAAGTGTCAATCTGAAGATGGATTTGTTTGGCAGCGTAGTAGCGCGTAGTAGCGTACAAGGTGTTGCCCGATTGACGAAAGAAGTCACAGAGACAATTGAGTCTTGGATACAAGAGTTATTGCCACCTAAACGCACTGAGCATGTAAAAATTGATCTGATCAAAGGTCGCGCAAGTTACAGTCGTAAAGGCAGTAATTTAGCGCTTAATTTGAAAAAGGTGGATGATGCTACGGTGCAAGAAATATTAGATTTTATTCAATCTAAGCTTGATTAAGCATCCATCATGTAAAGAATAAAAAACCCGCCACGGCGGGTTTTTTAGTAACTAAGTCTATTCAGTTCGAATCTATTGATTTCTTAAACGCTGCCAGTATTTTTCGTAGATAGCGAGCGCTTCAGGCCCAACATCATTAATGAATTCCCCTTTAGCCATATCTTCATCGGCTGGAAAAATCGTTGGATTGTCGCGAAGTTCTGCTGGAAGCAACGCTCGGCCGCTTTTTGTTGCCGATGCATAACCTAAGCTATTCACAATCTCAGCTTGGTTCTCTGCTTGATACATGAAGTTGATGAATTTATGCGCCAACGCTTTGTTGTTGCTGCCTGATGGAATAGTAAAGTTATCCATCCACAAGACTGCGCCTTCTTCCGGCATTACAAATTTTAGCTCTGGCATCTCAACTTGGCCTTGGTAGGCATTCCCGTTCCATTGCATCCCTAACGCTGCTTCACCTGAGACATAAGGCACATGTGGCGCATCAGAGTTATACAACAGTACATTATCTTTTAATGCGACCAATGATTGGTAGGCTTTTTCAATCTCTTTTTCATTTTTTGTATTAATACTGAAGCCATTTAAGATCAGCGCCATACCAAAGACATCGCGAATATCGTCAATCAGCATCACTTGTTGGCTATATTTCTTATCCCACAAATCAGCCCAGCGAGAGACACCTTCTGGTACTAATGCTTCGTTATAGCTGAGGCCAGTGATCCCCCAAATATAGGGCAGGGAATAACTATTTTTGGGGTCGTGTGCTTGGCCGAGTAGTGAAGGCATGGCATCTTTCATGTTCGGGATTTGTGCATGATCCAGCTCGGTTAGTAACCCTTCACGTCCCATTTTTTCAATGAAATACGCTGAGGCAAAAACCACATCATAACCGCCACCTTTGAGCAACTTGAGCTTGGTATACATTGACTCGTTATTTTCAAAGGTCGAATAGTTAATCGTTACCCCTTCCTGCTGCTCAAACTGCTTGAGGGATTTTTCTGGAAGATATCCTCCCCATGCATAAACGTTGAGTGTTTTGTTGTCTGCGCTTACGTGTGAAGAAGTTAGAGCTGCTGCCAAAACCAATCCTTTGATGAAAGTTTTCATTGCATTTGAATTCCTTAAATAGCCCAGAAGTGTACTGGGGTGTAGGTGAATAATTAGTTAAAAATGGTCACGATTAAAGCAAATATAATTTGTCGTAAAGAAAAATATTTTTAACGACGCACAGTGATTATAGCGGCTGTGCTACCATTGCGTTTCAGCGAGGTGGCGTAAATATGAACATGATAGCGGCTTATTTAGATGATTTGATGGTGCAGGCTGAGAATAGCCTATGGCGTATGGGGCTCTTAATCCGTGGTGAGCCTCAATGGCAACAACACGTGCTTATGCATTTTCTCGCAAAAAATGAGGGGCAAGCCATATTTCAGTTAGGCGGAGAACCGTTACCATGCGTTCGTTATGCCCCCTTCAACAAAGGGCAGCAGTTTCTTGGTCAAGAATGCCATTTACTTATTTGTGATAATCACCATGGTTTTGATGCGAACAGTTTCAGTGCTGCGCTGGGTTCACTGGTCGGTGGTGGGTTACTGTTGATCATTGAAGCCCCTCAGCGTAACGACTCTTTTGCTGAGAGCTGGTTAACGCGAGCGTTCGAACAGCTTGTTGTTATAGAACAGAATCAACCTTGCCCTCCTTTACCCGTTTATCCACGAGTCAGTTCTCAATCACCGATTTATGAACAGCAAGTTGATGCGGTTTCAGCAATTCTTCGTGTGATGGATGGGCATCGCAAGCGACCATTGGTTCTCACTGCCGATCGGGGACGAGGGAAAAGCAGTGCGCTTGGTATTGCTGCGGCTAAATTGATGGCGTCTCGTTCATTAGATATTGTGGTCACGGCACCCTCAATCCATGCCGTAGCGCCGATATTTGAACATGCGGCTAAAGGTTTAGCAGGCGCTCACGTCACCAGACAATCCCTTACTTGGCAAAACTCGTCATTGACGTTTGTGGCACCGGATGAGCTGATTTTGCATCGGCCACAGTGTGATCTCCTATTGGTAGATGAAGCGGCCGCGCTGCCTTTATCAATGTTAAAAAACTGGGTTGAACACTATCATCGTGCGGTCTTCTCTACCACCATTCATGGCTACGAAGGGTGTGGGAGAGGGTTCACGCTTAAGTTTCAAACTTGGTTAGCACACCATCGGACTGGGACTCGAACTCTCCATTTAGATCAACCGATCCGTTGGCGTCAGGGTGATCCGTTAGAAGCGTGGCATTACGATACTTTCCTCCTTCGCTATGATTTAGCTACATTGCCGACGATGACATCAGAACAGTTAGCGACACTTAACATTGAGCATCTGGATAAGGCTCAACTCATTGCCAACCCGACACGCTTAGCCGCTATTTTTTCGTTATTAGTGAATGCTCATTACCAGACATCACCGAACGATCTATTTCATTTTTTAGCGGACGATAAAGTTCAGCTAGTTGCTGCAATGGTAGGCGAGGTTTGTGTCGGTTGTTTGCTGACAGTACGTGAAGGTGGGCTTTGTAACGCTTTAGTGGAAGAGATCCAACGAGGAAAGCGACGTCCTAAAGGTCATCTAGTTCCTGTTTGCTTAGCTAATCAAGTTGGTATTACGCAGGCAGCGCAGAGTGTTTGTCAGCGCATCATGCGTATTGCAGTTCATCCCGAATTACAAAATCAAGGGTTGGGCAGCCGCTTGATTGAAGCGTGCATGTTGGAAAATGATGCCGACTATTTAGCGACGAGTTTTGGCGTAACGAGCGATTTAATGGTTTTTTGGGCTAAGAACCAATTTGTTCCGATAAAACTAGGGAGCCACAGAGACAGTGCGAGCGGCTGTTTTTCCTTAATCATGGTCCAAGCGAAAAAATTGGATTGGTTAACTCGGGCAGAACAGATTTTCGAACAGCATTTCATTTTCTCGCTATCTGATTCTTTGCAAAGTTTAGAGCCGGCTTTGGTTCGGACCATCTTGTCATTGGTCCGAGATCGTGTCGCATGCGCGGATTCAAATGAAGTTAATTTCCTACCTTATTCATTGCTACGTTGTTACGCACAAGGCGGTGCGGATTATGAGAGTGTGAGTGTATGGATTCATCGGCTAATTACTTCATTGGATAAAGCTGCTCTATCACTGTTATCTGATGTACTTATTGCCAAAGTATTGCAAAGGAAAAGCTGGCAAGAGTGTGCCAGTCAATTAAACCTCACTGGACGGAAAATGATTGAGGCTACCCTCCGTCATGACCTCAACCGACTGTTAGGTGATTTACAGTGTAAAGTGGACCATTCAACGCAATGAACCACACTCAATTTACACTGTAAAGCGTGAATAATGTAAGAGCAGACACCTTCTCCAGATGTACTGTGCTTGTCATATGACAAAAAAGTCCTACTACTTACGTCTTAAGAGTAGGATTTTTTTGTTCTAGTCACAGAATAAAAAAATCCAAACTATATTAATGAG
>NZ_NDIM01000285.1:0-5805 GCF_002241375.1 Vibrio sp. V19_P1S1T109
GGCGAATGTGTATAAGAGGACGACTTAACGTACCCGCATTGGCATTAGCACTAGCATTGCCGTGACCACGTTCACCACGGAAGTTACCACGATGGTCGCCACCACGGTTGCGGTCAAAACGACGTTCACCATCACGACCAGTCGCCGCTGCACCGTCACGGTTGCCACGGAAGCCACCTTCACGGCCACCACGACCTGCGCCAGCCGCAGGAGCACCGCCTTCACGATTACGGAAGCCACCGTTTCCGCCTTCACGACGGGCACCACCACCGTTACCACCTTCACGACGACCACGAGACTCGCGGAAGTCATCAAAGTCACATACAACAGCACCGACTTCTTTTTGGCGAATACGCAGTTTACGCAATTTGCCTTCAACATCTGAAGACATTGATTTAGGAAGCTGTACGAATGTATGGCCTTGAGCAAGTTTAATTGCACCAATTGAACCTTTGGTTAAACCAAGTTCATTAGCTAAAGCACCAACGATGTCTTTCACTTGCACGCCTTGCTCACGGCCGACTTGTAACTGATAAGTATCCCAGTCATTGCTCGCAGTACCATATTCGCGGCGACCTTCGCGTCCATCACGGCTATCGCGACCGCCTTCACGGCGTTCACCACGCTCACTACCCTCTTTACGATCACGGCGACGTGATTTTTCACGCTCGATCGCGTCAACCATTGGATCTGGGCCGACATAGAACAGTGGACGATTGCCTTGTTGGCGCTTCAGTAAAATGGCCGCCAGTGTTGTGGCATCAATCTCTAGGCTTTGTTGAAGTTTTTCAATGAGCTCAACAAATTTGTCTAAAGCAGTATGACCTTTGTCAGCTTCTAGCTCTGCACCCAGTTTGATGAGACGAGCTTCAGCAACTTTGTCACGCATTGGAAGTTGAATCTCTTCCATTTGAGAACGAGTTACGCGCTCAATCGTACGCAACATACGAATTTGGTTCGTGCGAACTAGAAGGATCGCTTTACCTTTGCGTCCAGCACGGCCAGTACGGCCAATACGGTGGATGTATGATTCTACATCGAATGGGATATCATAGTTGAACACGTGTGTAATACGTGGAACATCAAGACCACGAGCAACAACGTCTGTCGCAACAAGAATGTCGATTACACCCTGTTTGATATGATCAACCGTGCGCTCACGCAGTGATTGCGGAATATCACCATGAAGCGCTGCCGCTTTAAAGCCACGAGATAATAACCAATCAGCTAAACGCTCGGTGTCTTGACGAGTACGTACAAAGACGATTGACGCATCGGTTTCTTCTGTTTCAAGAAGACGAGCCATCGCTTCATCTTTTTCAACACCTTTAACAACCCAATATTGCTGCTCTACTTTCGCAACAGTTTGGTTTGAACCTGCTACGTCAACACGAGCAGGATCACGTAGGTAACGGTCAACAATCGTCTTCACCATAGGAGGCATAGTCGCAGAGAACAGCACGCGTTGAGCGGTGCCAGGTGCTTGTTCCATGATCCAAGTTACGTCATCAACGAAGCCCATTTTGAGCATTTCGTCAGCTTCATCAAGGACGAAGGTATGACATTCGTCTAAATGAAGGCGGTCACGAGTGATCAAATCTTTTACACGACCAGGTGTGCCAACCACAATATGAGCACCATTTTTCAGAGCGCGCATTTGGTCAACAATAGAAGCACCGCCATAGATCTCAAGTACTTTAAGGCCTTGAATCTTTTGGCCAAGGTTTTTGATTTCTGCCGCAACTTGGATAGCAAGTTCACGAGTTGGTGCCATCACAATTGCTTGTGGCTTGTGTTGAGAAAGGTTTAATTTGTTCAGTAGAGGTAAAGAAAACGCAGCCGTTTTACCTGTACCTGTTTGTGCTTTACCTAGCGCATCTCTTCCTTCAAGAAGAAATGGAATAGCAGCAGCTTGGATAGGAGTTGGAGAAACGAAACCCATTTCATTTAGAGCAGAAAGGATTGAGTCGTTTAGGGCTAATTCACTAAATTGAATTACAGAGTCTTGCATGGAGATCCCACTAGATTAATTAACAAAAGGTCCCACGTGCTCTACCAATTCCAATACCGATCCATTAAAAAGAGCTGAGTTCCGTTCAGATGCGGATAAGTCTTAAAACGCATCAAGCCGCTAGGGACATATAAGGGACGCGGATTATTCCCTAAAAGCATAAAAAAAGCTAGTAAAAATTGAATTACATCACAAAAATTCGTCATAGATGACCATTAAGCTCATTAATTCACCCAAAACGAACACAGAAGCTGCATTTACAGCGCACTGTTAAAGCAGACTAGCAAAAATAACGCTTTCGGTAGTAATCATCCCGCTCAATGATTATAGTGTGCCCAATCGCATTTGTTAGAAAAAGAAACATGTTTCAAGATAATCCGCTCCTTGCTCAACTCAAGCAACAAATCCAAGAGAACTTGCCTAAGAAAGAAGGCACGATAAAAGCCACTGAAAAAGGCTTCGGCTTTTTAGAAGTTGACAGTAAGAACAGCTTCTTTATTCCGCCTCCGTACATGAAGAAATGCCTACACGGAGATAAAGTAGTGGCCATCATTCGCACCGAGAATGAGAAAGAAGTGGCTGAGCCTCAAGAGCTGCTTGAGCCTTCATTAACTCGCTTCATTGGCCGTGTAAAGCTGTACAAAGGTAAGCTGAATGTCACGCCCGATAACCCGCAACTAAAAAGGCAATCGCTGAAAGCCAAGGTGCAAAAAGGATTAAACCCTGAACATTTCTCTGAAGGTGATTGGGTTGTTGCACAGCTTATTAACCATCCACTGAAAGACGATAGCGGCTTTATGGTTGAAATCACCCATAAAATTACGGATGCCAACGATAAGATTGCACCTTGGTGGGTGACTTTAGCTGAAAATGACCTGCCTAACAGTGAGCCGGCTGGTATTGAACATTGGCAGCTAAAAGATGATGCCGACCTACAACGCATCGATATGACCCACCTTCCTTTCGTGACCATCGATGGGGCATCAACTAAAGATATGGATGATGCACTGTTCGCCCAAAGAACCGAGAACGGTGACTTCACATTAACCATTGCTATTGCAGACCCAACCGCATACATCACGCCAGATGACGAGATGGACAGTGTCGCGCGTGAGCGGGGTTTCACTATTTATCTCCCTGGCCGCAATATCCCAATGTTGCCACGTGATTTAGCCGATGATTTGTGTTCGTTGATGGAAAATGAAGTTCGCCCTGCCCTTTGCTGTGCCGTAACAGTGACTAAAGAAGGTGTGATTGGCGATGACATTACCTTTTTTGCGGCCAACATTAAATCGCACGCTCGATTGGTTTATGATCATGTATCAGATTGGTTAGAGACGGGCACTTCTGCCGATTGGCAACCAAGTGACCAAATCGCTTCCGTTGTGCGTGATTTGTATGATTTTTCATTAGCGCGCGCACAATGGCGCGAAACATACGCGGTCGTGTTTCCTGATCACCCTGATTATCGATTTGAACTGAGTGAAGACAACGACGTAGTGGCAATTCATGCGGATCTTCGCCGTAGTGCTAACCGTCTTGTTGAGGAAGCGATGATAACCGCGAATATCTGTGCGGGAAAAACGCTCAAAGCGCATTTTGGCCAAGGCGTGTTCAATACGCACGCGGGGTTCAAACCCGAAAAAATTGCCGATGTTGTCGAATTAGTCAACCCAACGGGTGAGCTTGAATACACTGCCGATAACTTAGCGACTCTAGAAGGCTTTGCCTCTTTACGTCGCTGGTTATGTAAGCAAGAGACCCGCTATCTGGATAATCGTATCCGCAAGTATCAAGCTTACAGTGAAATAGGAAACCAACCTCTTCCGCATTACGCAATGGGTTTGGATATCTATGCCACTTGGACTTCTCCTATCCGTAAATATGGCGATATGATCAACCATCGTATGTTGAAAGCACATATTTTAAACAAAGAGCCCGTACAAACACCGGATGAAACCGTTGGTGAAGAGTTGGCACTACACCGCAAACACCACAAAATGGCCGAACGTAACGTAGGCGACTGGCTCTATGCTAGAACGTTAGTAAACGAACCTAGCAAAGGCACCCGTTTTACGGCTGAAATCTTTGATATCAATCGCGCTGGCATACGCGTACGTCTTTTGGAAAATGGCGCAGCCGCATTCATTCCTGGTTCTTTAATCTTAGACAACAAAGAACGTATTGAATGTAATGCGGAAAGTGGAACGCTGCTTGTCGATAAAGAAGTCGTCTTTAAGCTCGGTGATACGCTCGAAGTCGTGCTCGCAGAAGTGAATATGGAAAACCGCAGTCTGATTGCAAAACCGACTCAGGTTTTCGAACCGTTACCTATACCTTCAGAAGCTAATACCACTACCCAAGGGGAGTGATTTTAGCAGCATAGACATTCCTATCAGGCATTCTTCGGAGTGCCTTTTTATTGCTTATTGATCACCAAAAGTAAGATTTAGGATCTTTTTCAATTTCGCGGATCAACGCCGTCAAATCCGTTGTTTTAGGGAGAAAAGGATACGGCAACCAATCTTCAATTTCTTTATCGGGATCCGTATTGGGAATATACAGCGCCCATTTAGCTTCTTCCCAAATCACTTTCGCCACGATACTTGAATAGTCGCAATGCGTTGAATCTAATTTGTAATGGTGTTTGATGAAGTGCACACCGTTAACGATCGGCTCAAAACAGGATTTGCCTAATTCAACAGACACACTTTGGTTACGATTATGGCAAACAAGCTCTGCTCTTCGTTCTAGTTGACGTTGCAACAAATTCACTACCGCCATTTTACCCTCGCTCAAACACGGCTTCCTGACATCTCGACTATAGCTGACTTCGCTTATCTCTGATATGAAAAACCGTAAGGCTACAAACCACTTACCTTTGTGGTTCACAAAAGTGTCATCTATACGACATATTATGGTGGCTCAATTTTTCTAAATAACCATATTGGAGCCACTATGTTTCGAGTCGCGCTTGCTACACTGCTTTCAACTTTGCTACATACCCAGTTTGCCTTCGCAAGTGAAGTTAATATTTCTGGCTCGACCTCGGTCGCTAGGATCATGGAAGTATTCGCCGAGGACTACAATACCGCACACCCTGAAACTTATATCGCGGTTCAAGCCGTAGGTTCGAGTGCTGGCATCACATTACTGAAAAAAGGTGTCGCAGATATCGCCATGAGCTCGCGCTACCTCACAGAAAGTGAGCAAGATGAGACGATGAACACCCTACCGATTGCCTATGATGGGTTGGCTGTTGTAATCAATCGCTTAAACAGTATTGAAAATCTGACTCGTGAGCAGTTATTTGATATTTATAAAGGGAAAATAACCAACTGGAAACAAGTCGGTGGTGCTGATCAAAAAATCGCAGTTGTAACCAGAGAAGCATCATCAGGTTCCCGCTATAGCTTTGAAAGCTTATTAGGCCTGACTCGTGTGATTAATGATCGCTTAGTGTCAGACATCAGTTCCAATAACTTAGTGGTCAATAGCAATAGTATGGTTAAAACACTGATTAACCATAACCCTCAAGCGATCGGTTTCATCTCTACGGGATCGGTGGATAAATCGATTAAAGCGATAAAATTTGAGGGAGTAGAAGCCACTGCAAAAAATATTGTCACTCATGAATATAAACTTTCCATGCCATTTTTAGTGGTCTATTACCCTGAAAAAATCACTAAAGAGACTCAAGCTTTCATTGCATCTTTAAAATCAGCGGAAGCAAAGGCTCGCATAGAAGAATATGGTTATATTCCTTTGAAAAACAAATAAATACAAAACAGGAG
>NZ_NDIM01000370.1:0-5735 GCF_002241375.1 Vibrio sp. V19_P1S1T109
ACAGATGACTCTATACACTTCAAAGAAAGTCGTCGCCATTGGCGGAGGACATGGGCTTGGACGCATGCTAGCGGCGTTAAAAGATTTTGGCTCCAATGCGACAGGGATTGTAACCACCACAGATAACGGCGGTTCCACTGGGCGCATTCGCCACTGCCAAGGTGGCATTGCATGGGGCGATACACGTAACTGTATCAACCAGTTGATCACTGAGCCTTCCATCAGTTCGATGATGTTTGAATATCGCTTTAAAGGTGCGGGAGAACTCAATGGCCATAATCTCGGTAATTTGATGCTGACTGCATTAGATAACCTATCTGTGCGCCCTTTAGACGCGATCAACTTGATCCGCAACATGCTCAAAGTCGATGTTAATATTTTACCTATGTCAGAGCATCCTTCTGATCTTAGTGCACTTTCTATGGATGGTCATTGGGTCACGGGTGAAACGAATGTGGACGAGATGACGGAAGATTTAAGGCGCTTAGATTTATCACCTGAAGTGCCAGCAACCAAAGAAGCCATACTCGCCATCAGTGCAGCAGACTGCATCATCCTTGGCCCGGGAAGCTTTCTCACCAGTGTGATGCCACCACTACTGCTGCCCGAAATTGGCAATGCCATTGAGCAAAACGTAAAAGCAAAGCTGATTTTTGTTGAGAACTTGTCTCCCGAGCAAGGACCTGCTGGTCGCATGTCGCTACGGCAGAAATTGGAATGGTGTGAGCGCGCCTGCCACGCGCGAAAAATCGATGTGGTGATCGGCGATACACCACATCCGGAGCTGGCTGAACACTGGCATTGTGTCACTACAGAGCTAGCATCATCCAATCGTGACTGGCGGCACGACCGAGTTAAACTTCAAAAAGCCATTGAGAATCAACTCACAAGCTAATCCATCAAGTGGCAGTTAATCCACCAAGTGGCAATAGCAACGATGCGTCTCTTCGATAAGAGCGCGCATCGCCGCCACTTCTTCAGCCTCATCAAAAATGCAGTTTGCCTTTCCTTTGCTATCGATATCCACCGCTTTAGCGCACAGTTTATCCGCACCAAAGCTGGCGGCACTGCTTTTTAGAGCATGGCTGATGTCTTTTAAATATTCGATTTTATCCGGCAGATTTTGATCAGCTAGCTTCTGTGTATAGGCGCTCAGCTCGCTGAGAAAAATATCGAGCAATATTGGCACATTCTCTTCTCCAATTTCTTGGGCCAAATGCGCAATTTTGTTTTTATTGATCAGTTCCATATCTCTATGAGTTCTCTCTACTGTTCCACGCTTGAAGCTTGCGGTAGATCGTTGAAGGGCTAACGTCTAAATAACTGGCTGCTTTAGGAATATTACCATCACACGCTTCTATCGCTTGTTCGATGGCTTGTTTTTCCGTCATCCATAAAGGAAAAATATCGTGCACGGTTATATTTTCCTTGCGCGTATCCGTCGTTAGGTTTGCTAATCGGATCTTGTTATCCACGACTTGATTTAGCGGTGGGGGTAACATGCTCAGTTCGATCTCGTTGCCGTGGTTCAATACCACCACATTCCGCAACACGTTTTGCAGTTGACGCACATTACCCGGCCATTCATAGCGCGTAAAACGCTCCACAACCTCTGGCGCTAAGCGGACAAAACCTTTGCCTTCTTCTTTAGACATAAAGCCGAGCAAAGAGTAAGCAATTTCAATAACGTCATCGCCTCGCTCGCGTAGCGGTGGTAAATGCAATGGGATCACATAAAGACGATAGTACAAATCTTCACGAAAACGGCCCTCTTGTACCTCTTTCCATGGATCGCGGTTGGTAGCGCAGACAAAACGAACATCGACACTTTTCATCTTCGATGAGCCCACTTTCTGGAATGTGCCCGTTTGGATAAAGCGCAACAGCTTGGTCTGCAAATCCAAATCCATTTCACACAGTTCATCCAAAAACAGTGTGCCGCCATCAGCCAACTCGGCTGCGCCTTGGCGATCGGTCGCTGCGCCAGTAAATGCGCCTTTCACGTGGCCAAAGAGTTCACTCTCTATTAAGTCTTTAGGAATGGCGGCGCAGTTAATCGCAATGAAGGGTTTATCGCCACGTTTACTGGCCGCATGAATCGCTTCTGCGCACACCTCTTTACCCGTGCCACTTTCGCCAGTAATAAAAATACTGGCTTTACTGGAGGCCGCTGAGTCAATGGTTCGATAGACTGATTGCATGGTTTGACTGCTGCCGATAAAACCTTGGTAGTTCTGATTACCTGGGTTACCAGCCTCATTTTTTAGTTTGCTAGCTTTACGTATGGCGTTGTTAACCGTGACGCGCAAGCGGTCTGCTTCACAAGGTTTGATCAAGAAATCTTGGGCACCGTGACGCATCGCTTCCACTGCGGTATCGATCGAACCATGAGCGGTCATGAATATCACGGGCACATTGGGGTAGTGACTTTTCACAGCATGTAAAACGTCCATGCCCGTCATATCGGGTAATCGAAGATCCAGCAATATGAGGTCCGGCTCTCGGTGAGCTAAACTCTCTATCGCATCACGACCTGTACCAACAATATTGATATCGATTTCAAGGGGGGTGAGGTATGAACGATACAGCGCCGCAACGGAAGCCGTATCTTCCACCATCAAAAGATATTTAGCCTTTTGTAGAGAAAAGTCAGGTTGCATATTCTAGCCATTATTATTTTGCACTTCGCCTTAACTATTGCATTAAGGTTCGCATTTTGCAAAATAAAATGACAAAAAGGCACTAATTCGTTAGTTAATAGCCCTTTTTGCATAAAATTAATTGGCACGATATGTGCTCTATTCAATATGACCCTTAGGGGTCACCTAGCCAACTGACGTTGTTAGTGAATAAAGTGTTCACAAATAACAGCCAATAGACCTTTTTCTATTGGCTATTTTTTTAACTGTTGGTAATGAACTGCTGACGCAGTTTTTCAATTTGGTCACGCTTTTCGGCAGCCAATTCAAATTCTAGGTTTTGTGCGTGTTTGTACATTAACCCTTCTAGTTTGGCGATCTCTTTTTCCAGTTGTAGC
The DNA here is from genome assembly GCF_002241375.1 of Vibrio sp. V19_P1S1T109. Classification (NCBI taxonomy): domain Bacteria; kingdom Pseudomonadati; phylum Pseudomonadota; class Gammaproteobacteria; order Vibrionales; family Vibrionaceae; genus Vibrio; species Vibrio sp. V19_P1S1T109. The sequence continues at coordinate 3,038 of NZ_NDIM01000370.1, forward strand.
GGCGTGGATATTTCATAAGTTTGCGAGCTTTCTGCCACCTTCGACAAAGGTACTTGTTTGCTCATCCTCTGCTGCTTGGACTTAGTAATATCACCTAACTCCATAATGTCTTTGACATTACGTTTCAGCGCCTGAGGTGTTATCCCTTGTTCTTCATTATGTGCTTGCTGCTTTTCACGGCGACGATCGGTCTCATCCATCGCTTTCTTCATTGAGTTAGTAATGCGGTCAGCATAGAGAATCGCTTTGCCTTCAATGTTACGTGCCGCACGGCCAATGGTCTGAATTAATGAACGCTCTGAACGTAGAAAACCTTCTTTATCCGCATCAAGAATTGCGACAAGAGAGACTTCAGGCATATCCAAACCTTCACGCAGTAAGTTAATACCCACTAACACATCAAATTCGCCTAGGCGAAGGTCGCGAATAATCTCAACCCGCTCAACAGTATCAATATCTGAGTGCAGATATCTGACCTTAACCCCATGTTCATGAAGATACTCAGTTAAGTCTTCAGCCATGCGTTTAGTCAATGTCGTGATCAGCACACGTTCATCTTTCGCTGAACGAATACGGATCTCTGACAACACATCATCCACTTGTGTTGCGACTGGTCGTACTTCCAGCACGGGGTCCAGTAATCCGGTTGGGCGCACCACTTGATCCACAATTTGTCCGGCTGATTTTTCTAGCTCATAGTTGCCCGGGGTAGCAGAAACAAAAATCGTCTGCGGCGCAAGTGATTCGAACTCTTCAAACTTTAATGGACGGTTATCTAAAGCAGAAGGCAACCGGAAACCAAACTCCACTAACGTTTCTTTGCGTGAACGATCGCCTTTGAACATCGCGCCAATTTGCGGCACGGTTACGTGTGATTCGTCGATAATCAATAAACCGTCATGCGGTAGATAGTCAAACAGGGTCGGAGGCGGCTCTCCCTCTTTTCGCCCACTGAGATAACGAGAATAGTTTTCAATACCTGAACAAAAACCGAGCTCATTCATCATTTCAATATCAAATTGAGTACGCTGCGATATGCGCTGCTCTTCGAGTAGTTTATTGTTTTCCAACAGGTAGGCTTGGCGAGTTCGCAGCTCCTCTTTGATGTGCTCTATCGCATCGACAATGCGCTCTCTTGGCGTAACATAGTGCGTTTTAGGATAGATGGTATAGCGAGGAAGATCTCGCTGAATCATTGCGCCCGTCAATGGGTCAAACAAACTGATGCAATCTACCTCATCATCAAACATTTCAACACGCACGGCCGCATAATCCGATTCCGCGGGAAAGATATCGATCACCTCTCCACGAACTCTAAATTGACCACGTTCAAACGCCATATCGTTACGTGTGTATTGGAGCTCGGCTAAACGGCGGATAATGTCGCGCTGATCCATCACATCGCCACGGCGAACATGCAGCATCATTTTCAGATAAGAATCAGGATCACCCAAACCGTAAATCGCCGATACAGAAGCTACAATAATCGCATCTTTACGCTCAAGCAGCGCTTTAGTCGCGGAGAGTCGCATTTGTTCTATGTGTGAGTTAATCGAGGAATCTTTTTCTATAAATGTGTCCGTGGTCGGCACATACGCTTCTGGCTGATAGTAGTCGTAATAAGAGACGAAATACTCAACCGCATTATTGGGGAAAAATGACTTCATCTCACCATACAGCTGTGCTGCGAGCGTTTTATTCGGTGCCAACAAGATAACCGGACGCTGCGCCTTGGCGATCACATTAGCCAAGGTGAATGTTTTCCCTGAACCCGTCACACCCAATAAGGTTTGATGAGCAAGACCTGCATCTAGCCCATCAAACAATTGCTTGATCGCCGTAGGTTGATCGCCTGAGGGTTGATAGCCCGATACCAATTCAAACGTTTTGCTCATAATGCCGTTGTCCTCTATAACTGAATAGGCATTCTCGCTGTTAGCCATGTTTTGTTGCAAGTAATTGTTCAAAATAGTTGCGTCGTAAATCACCCTGTTTTGAAAAAATGCTAGTTTCTTCTCCATACGTTTGCTACCATCTTCGGCCTGATTCGTAAAAAACCACTCCTAACTTTCAAAAATAATCCACTTGTTTTCCCCAAAATTTCAAAATGACTCCCTTTTTCTCATCGCCATTCATTTTCATTTCTTATTGATAATTTCAGTTGATAAATCAAAAAATAAAATAAAAAACATAGTGTTATATAAAAAACAAACTCAAAAAATGAGTAGAGTAATAACTCAACATTCATTGATGAAACGAATTGCTCAGGATTCGTCAACACACTTATCCACAATTTTGGTGGATAACTAAACCTAGCCTAATGCCGATAAGGGGTACAGAAAAGTAAAGTATTTTCAGGGAAATATTTTTACTTTTTCTTCGGCTGGAAAGGTTGACACTGGACACCCCACTCGCTACCATTCGCACCGCTCAAAGCAATTCCCCCTTAGTTCAGTCGGTAGAACGGCGGACTGTTAATCCGTATGTCGCAAGTTCAAGTCTTGCAGGGGGAGCCAAATTCAAGAAAAAAGACGTCCTAGGACGTCTTTTTTGTATCTAAACCTAGCTATTTCAAGGGATTGTATTCTCTTAACGTCTTTTCCTGACTCGTACTAGCTTAGAAGTTTAGGTACATAAATATTTTTCCCAAAAAAGTGACCCGTTAATCAATATAATTGCCCTTCATCCAAAGCAGAAG
>NZ_NDIM01000374.1:0-25675 GCF_002241375.1 Vibrio sp. V19_P1S1T109
GCGTTACACTACACCGCTAACGTAGGTGGGATAAAGACTTGTGCTTCCAGACCACCATGAGCTGGATTGCGTAAAATGAGATCTCCGCCGTGTCCATGTAAAATACTTCGGCATATTCCAAGGCCAAGACCGTGGCCTTGATCATCATCGGCAAGGCGAAAATAGGGCTCAAAGACAGCTTCTAATTTATCTATCGGGATCCCCGGGCCTTGGTCTTGAATGGTGATAACCACCCACTCTGGATTTTCTTCCAACTTCACCCACACTTGCTGACCATACTTCACGCCATTGCCAATCAAGTTTGTCAATACTCGTTGAATAGCTAGAGGCTTAGCGATTATCGGTTCAAGCTGTGTAGGCGTAAAATGGACCACTTGGCGAGTTAAGTTGTACCCTTCAGCAATCGTCTGAATCATCTCATTGAGATCAATACTGCTGTTATTTTCGTGTAAATCGGTATCTCGCACGCACTGCAATGCCCCTTTAACCATCATCTCTAGCTCATCGAGATCGCGGTTAAATTTTTCGCGCTTAACATCGCTTTCGAGCAATTCAGCCCTTAGGCGTAAGCGGGTGATGGGTGTTTTTAAATCATGAGAGATGGCAGAAAACAGATGCTCTCTATCGGCCACGTAACGTCGAATTCGTTGCTGCATACGATTGAATGCGCGGGTCGCAGTGATCAATTCTGTCGCCCCCTCTTCACGCAAGGGACGCTGGGCAATATCCATACTCATCTCATTCGCCGCTTTGGCTAAATTTCTCAGTGGCCGAACTTGGCGGCGCATAAGCAAGTAGGTCAACGCTAACAAAATGGTGGTGGAAAAAAAGAGAAATAAGATCTGCTCTTTTCTTAGTAGAGTGTCATCCAATTTCACGTATGGAGCGGGAAGTAGCGCCGCCACGTAAACCCATTCATGGCTTGATAGTTCGATTTGCACCACCAACACTGGCGGGTTTAGCGGTTCAAGTGTGAGTGTATGATAGGCCCACGACTTAGGTAAGTCGCTGAGAAAAATATCGTTTTTTAGTAACCGCAAATGTTCTGGTTTGGTAAATTCAACTTGAATACTCTCAACGTTATTGAGCTTTTGTTGCAACACTTCCCTCACCGCATCGACTGAAGCTCGCTTGAGCGGCGTATCGATAATCGGCTCCACAGTCAATGGCTCTTTATTGAATGAGACAAAAAAACGGGTTCCCCCCATATTGCGAATTTGATCCAGCACGATATGCCGATATTTGACGGGCAGTGATTGAAAAAAGGTCACGGTGGAAGCAAACATACCTGCCATGCTAGAAGAAACGGAACTGATCCCTTCCAACTCTTTTTGTTTAGATTGGCTGTACCAAATCGCCGTTGCAATGCCCTGCGCTATCACCACCGCCAACAAAGTCAGCAGCAGTGTTCGTGAGACAAGAGAGTTGGGTTTTAAGCGTGAAAAGAGACGTATTAGCGTCATTTTTAATGGCCGTAACTGACCGGAACGGCCAGAATATAGCCGTTGCCACGCATAGTTTTAATGTAGTGAGGGTATTTTGCACTATCACCCAATCGCTGACGTAAACGGCTAAGTTGCACGTCGATACCTCGCTCAAAAGGGAGGGCTTCACGTCCACGAGTAGCAAATGAGATGGTATCGCGATCAAGCACTTCCTTAGGCCGGGTTAAAAACAGCATCAGTAGTGCAAAATCACTGCCCGACAAGTCATGCTCATCGGCACGCTCTAGATGTGTAATTCGGTGTGACAAGGTATCGAGTTGCCAATCACCAAACGTAATCTGTTTGGGCAGCGCATCGGTTGTTTTTTCATCATTGACTTGTACCCGGCGCAGCAAAGCCTTGATGCGCGCCATTAACTGACGCGGGTTAAAAGGTTTCGCCACATAATCATCCGCGCCAATTTCTAAACCAATGATTTGGTCAGTTTCATCAGAAACCGCGGTCAACATAATGATAGGAACGTTCGAATGACGACGGATTTTTTGGCATAAAGTAAAACCATCGTCTCCGGGCATCATCACATCCAACAAAATAAGATCGGGATAACTGTTACGTTCCAAATAGGCTAATAGCTCGATGCCATCCGCGGTGGTGACGATATCAAAACCAGACTTCGTCAAGTACTCATCTAATAATTGCCGAATCTCTTCGTCATCATCCACGACTAGAATGCGCGTTCTTGCCTGCATGTCCACTATCCATATTTTCAACTGATCGGCCTAGTGTAGCTATAGGTCATTTTTTTGATTATTGATATTTATGTAAAGTTTGAATTCTGTCTAGATAGAGATCACAAAATGCGTTACTTATGAGGAACAACTGATTTCCATTTTTTTCCCCCATTCCGGAGGAAGCTGGGCAAAATGACGCTTATCTGGCTGTTCAGCATAAGGATCGGCTAACAATTGTGCTAATTGATGTACTTGTTGGTAATCCCCTTGCTCTGCTTTATCGATCGCTTGTTGAGCCAAATAATTACGCAAAATATATTTCGGATTCACTTTTCTCATCTCTGCGCAGCGCTGCTCAATCGAAATCGCGTTCCCCGAACTGTCGATTTCTCGCTCACAACGAGCCAGATACTGTTCAAGCCAAGACTGAACGGCAGCGCGGTCAATGAAGAGATCCAATACAGGTTGCTCCCCTTCTCGATCCAAGTTGGATAGTTGCCGGAAAAAGCGAGTGTAGTCGGTGTGATTTTTGGTTAATAACTCAAACATTTGCTCAAACAACACAGAATCACCGGACAGAGAGGTCAACAACCCCAATTTACGACGCATTTGCTGGCTAAAATAACGGCCGAGCTGCGCTTCAAACTGAGCGAGTGCCGCTTCCAGATCGCTTCTTTCCACTAACGGTGACAATGCATGTGCTAAAGCGGACAGGTTCCACAACGCCACACGCGGCTGCTGATCAAACGCGTAGCGGCCTTGATAATCGGAGTGATTGCCAATATAAGTCGGTTCATAATCGTCGAGAAAAGCAAAAGGACCGTAGTCAAAGGTTTGACCGAGGATAGACATGTTGTCGGTATTCATCACACCATGGGCAAATCCAACCGCTTGCCAATCGGCAATCATCTTAGCAGTACGCTCAACAATGTGACTAAACATCGCCGCATAAGGTTTTTCTTGTGTGAGGCAATCAGGGTAATGCCACTCAATCACTTTATCAGCCAGTTGCTTTTGCTCTGCTAATTGGTTGGTATAGAAAAAATGTTCAAAATGGCCAAAGCGAATATGGCTCTGCGCTACACGTACCAGCAGCGCACCTCGCTCTTGTTTTTCTCGATAAACAGGCGTGTCACTGCTCATCATCGCTAATGCTCTTGTGGTTGCAATCCCAAGACCCGCCATCGCCTCACTACACAAGTATTCGCGAATAGTGGAGCGCAGTACGGCGCGTCCATCCCCCATACGCGAATAAGGCGTAAGCCCTGCACCTTTCAAATGCAGATCATACACTTCACCCGTTTTACTCTCGATTTCGGCCAACAGTAACCCACGGCCATCACCTAGATCAGGGTTATAAATACCAAATTGATGGCCCGCGTATTTCATCGCTAATGGCTTAAATTGCGCGGGAATAACTTGGCCAGACAGGCTGTGCAGTAGCTCATCATTAGGTTGTGTTGGTAAAGACAAATCCCCAGCCAGTGAGGCATTCCAAGCAACCCAACGCACATTGTCTAAAGGCGCTGGGTTCACTTGAGAATAAAAAACCGAGGGTAATTCACCATAGCGAGTGTGCAGTGTTACTTGATCCCAAATCGACATGCGAAGTCCTCATAATATGGTTTTTGGTTAGACTTTTGCACGTTAGCAAATACTTGAGCTCTAGACTAGGGTATTATTAGGCAAAGTTGTCACCTATTACAGGTCACATTCAAGGTGAAGTCGATGTTATCCATTTTTGATATTTTTAAAATTGGTGTGGGCCCTTCTAGCTCACACACCAATGGGCCAATGATTGCAGGCTATCAATTTAGCCAAATCATTGCTGATTTAACGCAAGTGGCAAGAGTGCAGATTGACCTTTACGGTTCACTATCACTTACAGGACGTGGCCACCACACTGATCGCGCCGTAATATTAGGTCTGCTGGGCAATAAGCCTGACACCATCAAAATCACCAGCGCCAATCAAGCGCTAGCGCATGCTATTGAACACGGTGAGCTTAATTTAGCGGGAAAAAAGCTCATTCCATTCCAGCTAAAAACTGACCTCCTCTTCCAAAATACTAATCTTCCCTTACATGAAAATGGTATGACGATTACCGCTTTTGGAGCGCAAGGAGAAACGCTAGCCTTTGAAACTTACTACTCGGTGGGAGGCGGTTTTGTTGCTACCGCCAAAGAGTTGGAACACGGTAGTGCAAATGCACCCGTGGAGGTCGAATTTCCTTTTACTTCTGCTGATGAATTACTCTTTAAAGCCGAAAAACATGGCTTAAGTTTAGGCAGTCTCGTTTTGCGCAATGAAATAGCGTTTCATGATCTTGAAACGATTAACCACAAAGCCGATCAAATTTGGAAAGTGATGTCGCTCTGCATGCAGCGCGGCTTTGAAACGGAAGGCATTCTCGAAGGTGGATTGCATGTCACGCGCCGCGCACCAGCACTGCTCAAAAAGCTGGAAGCTAACGCGGCGATTGAAAGTGACCCAATGGAGATCATGGACTGGATTAACCTGTTTGCTTTCGCGGTCAGTGAAGAAAATGCAGCGGGAGGGCAAGTGGTTACCTCGCCAACCAATGGCGCGGCAGGAGTGATACCCGCCGTATTAATGTATTACCACCGCTTTATCCGAGAGCTTGACACTAAGCAGTTGAAAGATTTTCTCGCCGTGGCTGGCGCTATTGGTATTTTGTACAAAACCAATGCTTCTATTTCGGGGGCCGAAGTAGGCTGTCAAGGAGAGATTGGAGTCTCTTCCTCAATGGCAGCGGCAGGGTTGACCGCGCTAAGAGGTGGCAGCAACGAACAAATTTGCATGGCGGCTGAAATTGCCATGGAGCATTCATTGGGTATGACATGCGACCCAATGGGTGGCTTAGTTCAAGTCCCTTGCATCGAACGCAATGCAATGGGAGCCGTGAAAGCGATTAACGCTTCACGCATGGCCCTAAAACGGACCAGCAAATGCTTAATTTCTCTAGATAAAGTGATTGAGACCATGTACCAGACGGGGAAAGATATGAATCGGAAATATCGTGAAACCTCGTTAGGCGGCTTAGCGTTAATCCACCTATCACCACCTTGTGAGTAGTAATACCGTTCAATCCTCATCAAGCCCTGTGTGAATACAGGGCTTGTTTAAGCGGTAAACTCAGGAATGCGTAACTCTTGGTTCTGGGTAATCGCTTCTCGCTGCACAATCCACTGAAAGCTGAGCGACAACACACAAATCTCAACCGCACAAACCACTAACCAGACGAGTGACAATAGTAATGTCAATGGCAGAAAATGCAGATTAAACAAGGGCTGTAGTAGTGCGTTGATAAGCATGGGGATCACACCTATCAGCACAAATAGTGCTTTGGCGTGGGGCTTTGACATTTGCCACGCGACACTCAAACCTCTAGGTTGATGATCTAGTGCTGTTGCTGGCAAAACTAATGACCAGCGGGAGATAAACCAGCCAATAGGCAGCATTGCGGCATAGGTACAAAGCTGGATTAACCACATTGGCATAGTCACTATATTTGCCAGCGAGCCAATGATAAACATGGGTATGATTAGAATGGCAAACAGCATAGCGCCTAACGCAGCCCACCATCCAATAAAGCGCAATTCACGCGAACTTAAGTAAAAAATCGTGCTCAAACGGCAAGATTTTTCCCCCAACAGAACCAAACGATGCAAGCGCACTGTCGCCATCGCCGCCGTTACCGTATAAAGCACATAAACAATGACATTCGTTAATGTGAACAACTGTTGTGGATCATCAAAGTCAACAACACCAATCGTGAAATAGAGATTCACCACCAAAAAAGGTGAAGATTGCAGCATGAGAGTCAGCCAATTTTTTTGGACTAATTTTAACGCACTCACCACAGTATACTGAATCGGTAGCTGCTGATATTCCATGAATCTATTCCCTGACAAATAAGTAAGGTTAATATATCGAAAATAGATCCCACTTGTTCTAAAAGCTCTGTGATGCCAATCCAACTCCCTGCACTCATTGATAACAATCTTATTGGTATCTCATATTAGTGACTCGGCAACGAGGCGCTATTCTGAATAAAGAGACGATCGCTGACACTGAGGTATCTCACCGCATTTGAAGAGTTCATGCTAGAATGCGCCGAATTTGCGATGAGTTGCACTCAAAGTATTAGGGCGTAGCGCCTTACGATGAGAAAGCCATCGCTTGCTAACTGTTTTGACTTTTTAACTCTGAGAGCCCGCATGCCATTTTCCAACCTAGGATTGAGCGATCCAATCTTAAAAGCCGTTCACGAACTCGGCTATTCTGCCCCAACACCGATTCAAGAACAGGCAATCCCAGCCATTTTGACGGGTAAAAATGTCATTGCGGCAGCGCAAACCGGCACGGGTAAAACCGCTAGCTTTGTACTGCCCATTTTGCAGATGCTTAGTCAAGGAACAACTCAGCGCGCCAAACGTGTTCGCGCATTAATTTTAGCGCCCACGCGCGAATTAGCTCTGCAAGTGGAAGAGAACGTCACTCAATACGCCAAGTATCTACCCTTAACCTGCCTTGCGATGTACGGCGGTGTCGATTCGCAAAAACAAAAACAACGCTTGATTGAAGGGGTGGATATTTTGATCGCCACGCCGGGGCGCTTGCTTGATATGTATGGCCAACGCGCCGTTCATTTTGATGAGCTTGAAGTGTTGGTGATGGATGAAGCTGACCGCATGCTCGACATGGGTTTCATTGAAGACATCAATAAAATTGTCGATCGCCTGCCACTAAACCGTCAGAACTTACTGTTTTCGGCGACCCTTTCTCGCCCAGTGCGCGAGTTGGCCAAATCAGCCATTAATGATCCGATTGAAATTGATGTCGCTGGTTACAACCACACGCCAAATCAAATTGATCAGTGGATTATCACTGTCGATAAAGATCAAAAATCTGCACTACTGAGCCATTTGATTACTGAAAACCAATGGCAACAGGCGATGATTTTCATCGAAACCAAACACGGTGCGGCAAAGCTGGCGAGCCAACTGGAAAAGCGTGGCATTGCAGCAGAGGCGTTTCACAGTGGCCGTAGCCAAGAAGTTCGTGAAAAATTATTAGCCGATTTCAAAGCAGGTAAACTGCAATTTTTGATTGCAACGGGCGTTGCTGCGCGCGGTATTGATATTGATAACTTAGAAAGAGTGGTGAATTACGACTTGCCTTATCCTGCGGAGAACTACATTCACCGTATTGGACGAACAGGTCGTGCTGGTGCAACCGGCGAAGCAATTTCTCTCGTATCACGCGATGATTTTAAAAACTTGTGCATGATTGAAAGCCGCTTAGGGCATTTGCTTGTGCGTAAAGAAATTGAAGGTTTCACACCGAAAAAAGACGTGCCTATTTCCATTTTAAATTACCACTTGAAAAAGCGTGATAACGAGCACTCAGGTGTACCGCGTCGTAGCCCTCGCCCTAAACAAGAAAAACGCTCATAAGCATAATGCTTCTTTACAAATCCCACCGCCCGGTGGGATTTTGTTGACTAAACCATTCCCGCATCACACTTTTACGCCCTCTTTCTCTCTACGCCCCAAAATCACTACTCAAGGATGATTCTGTCTTCATCAACTTCTATTAGCCTGCAACTCATCTCCTATTTCTCGCATCCCATCATCGCTTAGGTTGACACGTTATGGCTTACAACAAATACACTATCTATCAAGTTTTCACGCGCTTATTCGGTAATACAAACTGTTGCTACACACCTTGGGCAACGAAAGAACAAAATGGCGTAGGTAAATTAAGTGACTTCACTGACGATGCACTCAATGCAATTCATCAACTTGGGATCACTCATATTTGGTATACCGGTGTTTTACACCACGCACTGGTGGGTGATTACCGTGCATGGGGAATAGAGAATGATCACCCAAGTGTTGTCAAAGGTAGAGCGGGCTCGCCTTACGCCATTAAAGACTACTATTCGATAAACCCTGATTTAGCCGACGACCCAGCTCAGCGTAATCACGAATTTGAAGCCTTGATTAAGCGTACACACCAAGCGGGCATGAAAGTCATCATCGACATTGTCCCTAACCACGTGGCGCGCCAATATCAAGGGCTCAATAACCCTGTCGGAATCAATGATTTTGGTGAAAATGATGATACCAGTGTGCAATACACCAGGGACAATAACTTCTATTACCTACCCGACACCTCCTTTAAACTGCCAGATATTCCCACCTCATTGCTACCGTTGGGCGGTGAATGCCACCCAGATTTAGCCACCCCGTTTTACGAACACCCCGCAAAATGGACAGGCAATGGATCTCGTTTAGCCAAACCAAACGTGGATGATTGGTATGAAACCGTCAAAATAAACTACGGCATAAAACCCGATGGAAGCAAAGATTTTGCCGAGCTTCCGCAGCACTACCGCTTTCAATCTCACCTTGAACACGCCATTTTCTGGCAAGACAAAAGCGTGCCAGATTCATGGCGTAAGTTTCGGGATATCGCTCTTTATTGGCTCAATAAAGGCGTGGATGGCTTTCGTTATGATATGGCGGAAATGGTGCCGATTGAATTTTGGAGCTATCTCAATTCGGCGATTAAGCAACACAACCCCGATGCTTTTTTAATGGCAGAAGTGTATCAGCCAGATTTATACCGCGATTACATCCAGCTCGGGAAAATGGACTATCTGTACGACAAAGTCGACCTTTACGATAGTCTCAAAGCCATCATGCAGGGACACGGTTCCACTAAAGAGATTGGACGTATTGAACATCAACTGCGTGACATCGAGCATCACATGCTGCATTTCTTGGAAAACCATGACGAGCAGAGAATTGCCTCGCCTGAATTTGCAGGTGAAGCACATAAAGCACGCCCTGCCATGTTGATTTCGGCCTGTTTATCCAGCTCACCGACCTTGCTTTATTTTGGGCAAGAAGTGGGCGAACCGGGTGCGGAACATGCCGGCTTTGGCCAGCCTTCGCGCACCTCTATTTTTGACTATATCGGCGTTCCGCAGCATCAAAAATGGATGAATAACGGCGCATTTGATGGTGGCCAATTAAACGAGAGCGAGAAGCAGCTGCGCCATTTCTACTCAACATTACTGAATTTAGTCAAACAGAGCCCCGCACTGACCGGTGAATATCATGATCTGTACGCCGCCAATGTTGAACACTTCTCCGACCAACAAGATTACTTATTTGCCTTTGCTCGCTCTAACCCGTCACAAAAGCTGATCATCGCCGCGAACTTCAGTGCCACAAGTGGCAAAACCGTAAAACTGCATTTACCTAAAGCATTGACCACTTATTGGCAGTTAACCTGTGGTGAGCACACTCTATTCGACCCGCTAAATCAACAAACGCTGACGCTCTTCGTCAACGAACAAGAGAGCTATGTGATGATCGACTTCACCCCACTTTCGACCCATTTCATGGTTCTCAATAATATTTAAACCTCAAAGAGAGTCATTGGTCTTCTTTCAATACAACAAGCCAGCATCTTCATCGTGCTGGCTTGTTTTGCTAAAGGCTATAAGGTTAAGGCTTGCTTTAAGTGACTTTCATTAACACGGGTTCTTGATCAGATTCCCGCTCATGCTGATTGGGCAAAATGCCTAAAGTATGTAAAAAGGTTTTGAGCATGATGGCGTAAATGAACATCATAGGAAGGCCTGCGACCACACAAAGCGACTTAATGGTTTCAATCCCTCCCCCAGCCAAAAATACACTTAAACTGATCAGCCCAATCGCACAGGCCCAAAGCAATTTTACTCGGTTATCGGGATCACCATTCAAAGCCAATTCATTGGTGGTGAGCATCGCCGTCGCAACACTCGCACTGGACATAGTGGTCAGCATCAATAAAAACTGAATGAGCAGAAATAGCCCAAGCACCCCATTTCCCCCAGGCAAGGTTTTTATCAATGAAACCACTGCGTAGGTTAAGCCACCTTCTGCCATCCAGCCCTGAACGGGTAAACCGCCCAGCATTTGAGCCCACACCGCATAGCCACCAAAAATGGAGATAAAAAATGCACAACCCAAAGCGCCCATCGAGATGGTGTACAAAACCACTTCACGAATCGTTCGTCCACGAGAAATTCGCGTGATGAATAGGCCCATCATAATCAAGTACGCGTAATACCAAAACCAATAGTACTGAGTCCAGCCTTGTGCAAAACCACTTTGCTGAACAGGGTCTGTCCACAATGACATTCTAAAGAAATTATCCAACATCACGCCCAGCGAGTCAGTGAAACTATTAAGAATGAAAGAAGGTTGAGTCGCCAATAATACAAACAGGGCAAACAACACTGCCATGCTGACTGTCCAGTTAGAAATCATGTTGATACCTTGATTAAAACCAACCCCCATCACAACCACTAACGCAGCCACAAAAAGCACAATAATTGTGCCTTGTAAGCCAAGGCTATTCTCAATCTGTAACAGCTCTGCCACACCGGCGCTGACCAAGGTCACAGTTAAGGCTAGCGAGCTAGCAAACGCGGCCAACGTACCAAAAATCGACAATAGATCGATACTTTTTGCCACCAAAGGATGGTCACCCACTACCGAAGAACACAAACTGGAAACTTTTAACGTGCGTTTTTTTTGTACATAAAATGCATAAGCAAACGGAATCGCTGGAAAGCAGTAAATCGCCCAGCCTGTAATACCCCAATGAAAAATAGAGTAGGTAACGGCCCATGCCGCAGCAGGATAACTATTAGGCTCAGCAAATAACGGCGGCGATTGTAAGTAATACATCGGTTCGCCTATCGCCCAGTAAATGAGTGACGCTCCAACGCCAGCGGTAAAAATCATCCCACCGTAAGAAAAATTACTGTATTCGGTCTTTTCTTCACCTAAACGAATGCGGCCGTATTTCGAACACGCCAGCCACAGTAAAAAAACCACTAACGCCAAACTTGCCATCTGTACTAACCAGCCAAACCAGTGGCTCACCCAACCCATAGCTTGCGCCGCCACCGCTTGAGAGGTGGCTGGATAAAGCGCAGATACCGTTAACAAAACAAGCACTAACGCAATCGCAGGAAAAGCCAATCCATAATTAAGATTTTTCAAAACTGCGCCTCCATTCATAAAGTGCTTGAATATGGCGAGGGGTGATGCCACAACATCCGCCGATCACGGTTGCACCGAGGGCATACCACTGCTTAGCAAATGCGAGATAATCTTCTGCACTAAACTCACGCATGGCTTGTACGGTTTCGTTAGCGGCGTGATCCGATTTAATCGGCGTAAAACTGTTTGCATAAACGCCGATTTCAATCTTTTGCGCTCGGCCTTCCAACACCATTTTCGCCTGTTGAATGGCATCAGCCATCACCTCGGGTATTGAGCAGTTAAAGAAAATACCCGCCCCACCCGCAGAATAGATTTGTTCTGCGGCTTCAGACACTGACTGCCCAGAACGCAATTGTGCGATATTAGAGTCATCTTTCAGAGTCAGTGCGTAATAGCAAGGCTTGGTTGATGAGGCAAACACCGATTGAATCATGCTCAACTCTTCTAAACTGGCAATCGTCTCCGCTAACCAGACGTCCACATAAGGATCTTGTGCTTGATACAAAGTGAGTGAAATCGCTCGTGCGACTTCGGCTTGAAAGAGATCAGGCCGATAGCTTCCCATCGCCGGTGGCATAGAACCCGCCACTAAAATCGGACGTTCTGACTGTTGTGCTACTTCCGCAGCAATCTGCGCGGCTAAGTTCGCTAACCTTGCACCATCGGTTTGATATAGTGACTCGCCCAAGTGAAAAGGGACACACGCATAGCTATTCACCGTGATAATGTCGGCACCGCTATCAATAAATCCTTGGTGAGCCAAACGAACATGTTGTGGAGATTCAATCAGCGCTTGCGCGCTCCAAAGTGGCTGAGAAAAAGGAGCGCCAATTCTTTTTAATTCACGCCCCATGCCACCATCAAGAAGGGTTAATTTGCTCATAATATCGTATCCATAATGCTTTATTGGTCAGTGCCATTGAAGCATACTGTGAGCAAGATCATAGTGAATAACATTGAAGTGCAATATGAATTTTATTCAAGTAAGTGACTTGATTTATCTATTCTTTTTCGCAAGGTCACTATCTGTTGTTCATGCTGTCATTCGTGCTGTAATTCTTAGAAAACATGGGGCTTGGTCATTTCACAACAAATACTCAACGCATCATAAACAACTCTTCATGGAACTGAGTTTCAACGTCTACATGGTAAGGCTTCAACGCCTGTTTTAAAGTCCGTGAAAACGCAACAGGGCCACAAAAGAAAAACTCAAAACCACTTAAATCACCACACTGGCGAGCAATAGTCTCGGCAGACAAATGCGGCGCAATGCTTGAATCAATCACTGTGAGGGAGACACCTGCACGCAATGCTTTCTGCTTAAGCTCATCACACAGGGCTTGCTCTGCATGATGGCAGCAGAAGAACAGATAAGTAGCCGGATGCGCTTTTACCGTGTGTAAATAATCTAACCCAGCCATAAATGGAGCGATGCCGACACCGCCACCAATCCAGACTTGTGGCCTATCACTATAAAACTCAAATCGTCCATATGGACCTTCGACCTCAATCGGCTCACCCACGGTAATTCTCTTATAAAGGCCAGTGGTAAAATCGCCGAGCTCTTTGATCAAAAATCGCAGCTCATTAGCCTTATTGTACGAAGCAATAGTAAACGGATGCGGCTCTTCGCCAACAAAACTCAAATAGGCAAACTGCCCTGTTTTATGCCCGGGCCAAGATTTCTCCATCTTAATTCTTAAATCTAACGTTTGGCTCGCTGCGCAGTAGTGGCATGCGCTAATCTTCGCTGAATAACGTGCATTTCGGCCCACAAATCCAAACAAACTGTAGATTGCTGCCGCGGAGCCAAGCGCAATAAACATCAACACTAACCAATAAATCGGCCAGTCCCAATACGCCTTTTTCAACAATAATACCGAATGCCCAGCCAGTAAAAGGTACACCACCGCCATCAAACGGTGCGATAAGCGAAACGGTTTGTATTTAATGGTTAGCCACAGTGATACACCCACCAGCAGCAATAATGAGTAGAACCCCCATTCGCCAATGGCTAACCCCATCGGGCGCATCTCTTTTACCCAAAGCGCAAAACCCGACAAGTTCCCCTGTGGGCCAGAGCCATTGAGCCGATTAGGTTTAGTCAGGAGCTCAAGTGCGATCATCCATTTCGGTATCTGGTAACAAAGCCAGTGAAATAAACCAAGCAACGTGGCCGAAATGCCCAGCCATTTGTGTATCCGATAGCCTTTATCGATTCCTTGTGTCCACTGTTCAACAAGGGGCAAACGAAGCGCCAGCACCATAGCCAATGACATCGCCACAATGGCCAAAATGCCTGACCACTGGATAAAAGCCGATCGCCACTTGAAGAGGTTTTCAGACACCAAAAGCGTTGGCTCGGCTTGCATCCATAATACCGAGACAACCACCATCACAATCAATACCGTTTTGCTTACTCTGCTCATCACAATAACCACTTAAATACAAAGGTTATCTAAGAGTAACAATCACAACGTAAAGTAGATGAAGTAACAAGTAAATCTGTGTAAAGACGACAATCCAAGCTCTTTAAGCGCTATGTCCTTTTTATTGAACGCAGAAAAATCTGACCAATCAAACAACGCTGATCTTCCGCACGATAATCTTAGGGAGGGCCACTGAATTCTGTTAGAATGCGGCCCCTTAAACTAGCGTGTTAAGAGATGATCATTCGTGATGCCACGTTGTTTGAATAAAAAACCAACGAAAACCATACACCCCTGCTGGCCTCGGTTAGTGAACTACTTAGGAACTCGTTATGATGACTGAAGAAGAAAGAATTGAATTACAAAGAAATAACCCATTACACGGTCTTAAGTTAGAAACATTACTGCAAGAACTAGTGGATTTTTACGGTTGGGATATTCTCGATACGGCAATGCGTTTTAACTGCTTCCATACCAACCCATCGGTTGCCAGCAGCGTGAAATATCTCAATAAAACCGATTGGGCGAGAGAGAAAGTAGAAAACTTCTACCTATATCGCTTTAAACGTATGCCACGCGCTTCAGCTGAAGAATATGATCTGCCACCGCGCGCGCGCACTTTCCCACATGGCCTCAAACCTAAAGAGCCAATGGAGCTGACGGTTGATTCCATTTTAAACTCACAGGCTAAAGCGGCTTCTGCCCATAAAGAGCGTTCCGCACGTAACCGTTCGTTTCGTCGTTAAAGAACGATAAGTCAGTGATCGGCTCACGACACAACAAATCGGTTGAGCACAAAATGAATGTTGGTGTAAGAGAGAACCTTGCACCAACATTTTCCATCACAACATTTCAGCGTGAACCTTAATTATAAATAGGTTGCCATAAGCAGACTTTCTGCTGCTTACGTTGGTCATACAGCCATGTATATTGGCAATGATTATCGTAACTATATCGCCCAGTCTGAACCTTATATGGCCCAAAACTCACACCTTGTAAAGATTGAAAACGCCCTTGATAAAGCAATGAGAAGTGCAAGTGAGGGCCGGTGGACGATCCACCTTCACACAAAGCAATGGAGCGCTGGTTAGCATAAACACCCAACTTACTGTCTTTCGTCACCCACTGATTATTCGCGACTTGGATTCCGTCCATATGGTAATAGTTCGTCGCCCAACCGTTTGGATGCGTCACGCGCAGTTGGCACCGAGACATCACCGACACGTAGCCATCATGCGCGGCCGTTACACTGTAAGTTGGCGCGCCCCAAGCTGGCCAATCGTAAGAAACGTCGATTGAAGAAAGCGGAAAACCTGAACCACTGTGCGCATGCGTACCGTTAGGTATCCACTGATACCCTTTGCGCCATGGCCACTGCATAAACCCCTCACTAGGCGAAGCAATGAGGTTTCCCATACGCATAGGAGCTGGTGTGTTTTGTGGCTCGCTGAAAGCACCAAACCAAAGCTCATATTGCGATTTCCATAACGCCCAATCATCCACCCGATTCAATTGCTGCATGACCGCTAACGTCGCAGCATTGTATTGAAGAGCCGATGAACTTTCTTGATAGTGATAGAAACGCTGAGACAGTTGATTCGCAATATCTTTGATCTGCCGCTGTCTATCGTCCAAGCTTTGCTCCGAAGCACTCTCTTGTTCTAATAACGCTAAAGTGGTCAATAACACTCGAGGATCAACCCCCGTTGCCCCAGCCCAATGGCTAATCGACTCGACAAGCTCAAGCCAATGTGGCTGATGGGTGCCAATAAAATCTTCAATATTGAAAGGACGTTGATAAGGTCGAAAAACAAACTCATCATCGCTAATCAGAGAAAATGGCAGTTGACTCTCTGCAAGCTGCGCTTCGTTAAGTCGTGGAATATCCACATCAGGATACAACTGATGGCTTACCACCATTGGGCTAAAACAGATAACCCATGTCACTAAAGAAGATTTGGTTAGATTCATTACGCACCCTTCATATGAATTAAATTTCACATAGAGTGTGGCACAAAATATTCGTGGGATAGCTAAGAAGGTGCGTTTTGCGAAGCCAGTGGAAGCAAGATGTAATAAGATGAAAGCGATGAAATTATCAACACTCTGCACAAAAGTACCATCGGAGTAAAAAACCGAACGGATGAACATGAAAAACAAAAGCCCCGACAACTTTTTGAGTTATCGGGGCTTTCTTGAATAAATGGCGCGCCCTGTAGGATTCGAACCTACGACCACATCCTTAGAAGGGACGTGCTCTATCCAGCTGAGCTAAGGGCGCGCTACAGGGACAGGATTATACGAGTTGAACTCCGTAAATCAATCGCTTTCTCTAACATTCTGTTTCAAATGCCTAAAAAACTGCCATTCGCTAACCATGTGACGAAAAACAGAACAAAGCAAACGTTTGCTTATAGATGTTACTTTAAATATCTGCGACAATGCGCCCAAAAATATTTGCGACCAATGTGTAAGGAAAGCCATGACTGCTCAAAATATTGATGGGACACTCATCTCCCAGACGGTTCGCTCTGAAGTAGCGGCGCGGGTAAAAGCTCGCACTCAAGTGGGTCTTCGAGCTCCGGGGCTAGCGGTGGTGCTGGTGGGAGAAGATCCTGCGTCACAAGTGTATGTCGGCAGCAAACGTCGTGCTTGTGAAGAAGTGGGTTTTGTTTCTAAATCCTATGATCTTCCGGCCACTGCAGGTGAAGAGGAGCTACTGGCGTTAATCGATAAGCTCAATGCCGACCCTGAAATTGACGGCATTTTAGTGCAACTGCCCTTACCTGCCGGGATTGACACAACCCATGTGCTTGAACGCATTGTTCCTGAAAAAGATGTCGATGGTTTTCACCCTTACAATGTGGGCCGTTTAGCCCAACGCATTCCTAAACTGCGCTCTTGCACGCCCAAAGGGATCATCACTTTGCTTGAGCGCTATAACGTTCAACTGCGTGGTAAGCATGCGGTGATTGTGGGCGCATCCAATATTGTCGGCCGACCAATGACGTTAGAGCTGCTACTGGCTGGTTGCACCACAACCACATGCCATCGCTTCACTAAAGATTTAGAGCACCATGTTCGCCAAGCTGATTTGTTGGTGGTGGCCGTTGGTAAACCCAATTTTATTCCCGGTGCATGGATTAAAGAAGGTGCCGTGGTGATTGATGTGGGCATCAACCGCTTGGAGTCAGGCAAACTGATTGGCGATGTCGAGTACGATGTAGCGCGCACCAAAGCAAGCTTGATCACCCCTGTTCCGGGTGGTGTCGGGCCAATGACGGTGGCCAGTTTGATTGAAAACACCCTGTTGGCGTGCGAGCAATTTCACCCCAATAACTGATCTTGTTATTGATTATTGCTAGTGGTTATTGATAGCTATGATCAGCGAGCCAAAGAACCCCAGCACTGCGCTGGGGTTCTTGCGTTATAAACCAACTTAGCCTTTATTGGGCATTATTCATTTGCGTCAGTTTGTTGCCTATTGGCGTAGAGAAATTGTAGCCGTCGTGTTCGTCCCAGTTAATAGACCATGTCATCACACCACCGTAGTTAGGGTAGTTGAAACTCGGTTTCACCGTCGCGCAAGAGGTTCCCTTGGTTAAGCAGTCCAACGCATCAAGAATGTTTTGCGTGGGCGCTTGCCCAGAGTTGGCAGAGCTCGGGCCAGAAGGCAAACCGATTGCAACTTGATCGTCACGCAGTGGTTCAAAGCGTGAACCATCGGCCAAATCAAACCCTTCTAACAGCATTTTTGATTGGGCGACCATCATATCCACCGAACCTTCAGGTGCTGCACCCGGTAGATAAGGGTTTGGCAACCCACCGTTGTTGTAGAGCTGAACATGAAGTAGATCGAGTGTGTCACGAACCTCATTGATGATAGGAATATATGCACCCCAAATGCCGCTATAAGCCACCATTCCTCCTTGAACATAAGGGTGTTCTGGTGCCATGGTCAGGTACATATCACCGCCGATGTTGGCTTCAATTTGCTTTAATGCCCGGCCCAAGCGTGCTTGAATTTGCGAGCCATGCATTAAGTTAGAACCACTTTCTAAATCAACATCCAAGCCATCAAAACCCCACTCTTTGATCAACGCCGTCAAACTATCAACAAAGTGCGCTTCATCACTGTCAGTATTGAGCGTAATGTTGCCTTCAGCGCCACCAAGTGACAAAACAAAAACTTTGCCTTTGGCTTGCAAGGCCGCCATATCTTGCTTGAACTGGGTAGCATCTAAGGCGGGACAGCTACTATGCGCATCGCCTGCGAAAAGATTGAAATGCACGGTTCCATTACTGTTGCGGTCATTATCGGCAAATGCAATATCGATCACATCCCACGCATCAGACATATCAGCGAGACGCATTGGGCAGCCAGCAGCATTGACAAAATTATGCCAGTAACCGATCAATTTGTGCTTTTTCTGTGTCTGTTCAACCACCTTCACGGCAGCTGCGTCTGACAATACACTACTGCCTGCATCATAAGCTTGCGCAGCCACTGTGTATTCGCCGATAGCCGTAGGTGTCCAAGTGTAGGCATAAGGCGCACTAGTATCAGTTGCGACCACCGCTCCATTCACTAAGAAATCGACTTTAGAAACAGCACCAGTGAGTGACGTCGCATTGGCAGCAATATTGACTGGTTTACCTAAACCGACGGTTTGCCCTGACGTTGGCGATGTTAACGACACCACTAACGCTTGATCGCTCACTGAAACGTTAATCTGACTTTCAGCGCTATTATTGTCATTATCGGTTGCGATGGCTTTGAGTGTGGTACTTCCGACCTTGCTCGCAACCCACTCAACCGAATAAGGCGCTTGGTTTACTACGCCAAGGCTCGTGCCATCAACAAGAAATTCCACTTGTACTACACTGCCATCGGCATCATTAGCTTGTGCGCTGAGCAGAATGGTAGAACCAGCCAGAATCACTTCATTGTCAGCAGGGCTCGTCAATGAAACGGTAGGTGGCGTGGCGCACGCGCCCATTCCTGTCCACGCTTCTTGCCAATAACTTCCTTTGCCCGGCTCATAGGCCCACGCTGAGCTGGAAGAGCACCAACCTGCGATATCACAACGGAACTTTTGATTATTGTTTTGCACCAGTTCGCCCGCAGCGTAACTGCTACCCGCCACATAGGTTGCTAAACCTGCACAACCACCACTTGAGCCTCCAAATACAACTAAGGCGACCTCTTGGCTATGAGTCGTTTGGTTATCATTATCCGTCGCTTTGGCTTTAAAGGTGTGAGAGCCTGAAACAGCAGTCCAACCGTGGGCATAAGGCTCTGCAGTATCTGAAGCGACGAGTTGTCCATCCACATAAAAATCAACTTGCGTGACGGTTCCATCCGAATCGGTGGCATTAGCGCTTAGCGTCAATGAGTCACCAGCCGCTAGCTGCTCAGCACCTGTTGGGCTGGTTAAGGAGATGGAAGGAGGTACTAAACTACCAACAGGCGTAACCGAGATGGTTGACGCTGTTGACGTAGTCGCACCCTGATTATCAGTGGCAATTGCTGTCACTTGGGTTGCGCCTAAAGCGGCAGTCCAATCGGTTTGAAAAGGCGCTTGTGTGATGACGGCGATCGACACGCCATCAATCAAAAATTCAACCCGTGCCACGCTACCATCGCTATCAGACGCGGTGGCTTGCAGCGTGATTAAGCTGCCTTGTGGGATTTGTGCATTATTGGCAGGAGAAACGAGATTTAGCGTGGGTGGAACATTGCCACCACCGCTGTCACACTGCCCGAGTGATAGCCAAAATGCCCAAGGGCCGTTATTGCTTGCAGGATCATTTCCCTGCGTCCAATAGTTAGCTTGATAGGCTGCGTTAGATTGCGTCACTTTATCGCCGGACGTATAAATGGCGGCCGTATCCCAAGAGCCCAAGCCATCACAGTTATAGGCTTGAGCTTGGTAGCTTATCCCTAACGTTGTAATGATGGCAGCTCTGAGTAGATAAGAACTCATTGTTCTCTCCTTTGCTTATGAATAATTAACCCGTTCCCAAGTAACTTGACGTGGTGGCCTGCAATACGCGAGATAAAAACAAGGCAACATCAAGTAGGCAGGGTATATAACTAATAAGCTAGAGGACGAGAATTGCACTCTAAATAACTGATAATTTTAATTATCTCAGCTCAAAATCACGGCATGATTTCAACATCAACACCGCTTGCAAATCTTTTTCGGCGGACTTCACGAACTCACCTAATCACACGTCGTTGAGAAATTGATATGGTCAATATTATTTTGGTGAGGTGGATGGATAAAAATGCCGGCTCTGTTAGCCGGCATCGAAGATACAAAATGTATGGTGGGTTTTCGTAGCCAATAGAAACGCAACGTTTATAGCGACAAAATAACCCCAGCAAGCGCAGCACTCATCAAATTAGCCAGCACGCCAGCGCTGATCGCTCGAAAACCATATTGAGAGATAAAGCTGCGACGCTCTGGCACCAAACTGCCCAAACCACCGATCAATACTGCCATGGTCGAAATATTGGCAAAGCCGCACAGAGCAAAAGTTACAATCGCTTGAGAATGTTCACTGAGCGAATCTTTTACGTCCATCAATTGGATGAAAGCGACAAACTCGTTCACGACAATTTTATTACCAATCAGTGAGCCTGCCGTCATCGCTTCGCTCCATGGAATGCCCACCAGCCACGCAACTGGAGCAAATAGGTAGCCTAAAATCAACTCAAAACTAAGGGTTAAGCCAAACAGACCGCCCACCCAGCCCAATAGGCCGTTGAGTAGCGCAATCACACTGATAAAGGCCAGTAACGTTGCCCCAACCGCAACCGCGATACGAAGCCCAGACATTGCACCATCAGCCACGGCTTCAACCACATTGGTTGCTTTTGGTATCTCAACCTCTTCATTGGCCACCTGCTGACTTTGCGCTTCGGTTTCCGGCACCAAAATTTTCGCCATCAACAAACCGGCTGGAGCTGACATAAATGCCGCCGCAATAAGATAGTTAAGGTTAACGCCCAGTGAGGCATAACCCACTAACGTACCACCCGCAACCGAGGCTAAGCCACACGTCATCACCGCAAAAAATTGCGAATCACTCATGTGCTTTAAATAGGGCTTAACGACTAACGGCGCTTCAATCATGCCGACAAAAATGTTCGCCGTGGCTGACAGTGACTCTGCACGCCCCGTACCCAATAATTTTTGCAAACCACCGCCAATCAAATTAATCACTTTAGGCATCAAACCAATGTGGTACAAACCGGAGATCAAAGCGGAGAAGAAAATGATGATGCCAAGCACATTAATCGCAAACACAAAACCAACGCTACCATTGGCTAAACCGCCAAAGAGAAAGCCAATTCCCTCTTGCCCATAATTGATCAAATTCGATACCGCACCCGTGACACTGTTGAGCACTTCTTTCCCCATAGGGACATACAGAACCAATAGTGCAAAGCCTACTTGCAATAAAAAAGCGAGCGACACGGTTCTAAATTGGATGTTTTTTCTATTGGTAGAAAGTAGCCAAGCCGTAAATAAGATGGCGACGACGCCAAGTAATGAGTTCATTTGCTGTCAATCCAGATAACGGGGATAGGAAAGGCGCGCATTCTATCGTGCGAAAACGAATGCGCAAGTCGCAAATGTTACAGAGGTGTGCTTAAAAATAGCAGCCTTAAGCCTCTTATTTCAAGCTGTTGATTTGTAACAAGCTAAACGATTGCTTAGGCTTATCTTTTCCATATAGAAAAGATGTTTCTGAGTTGGGAAATAATAATTCGTACTCATTACACTTTTGTCAAACGGATGTAAGGCTCTAACTGAGTATCCCAGTAGCAAGGTGTACCGATTAAATCCTTGATAAATTCAATCACGGCTGAGGTTTTCTTCGGCATATGTTGTCGGCTCGGGTAAACCGCATAAAAAGGCATGCTTTGATTTGCGTGCCAATCTGGCAACAACTGGATCAGTTTACCAGTTCGAAATTCATCTCGAATTAAATAAGTCGCCAAGTAAGCAACACCCCACCCTGCCACGGCGGCGTCACGGACGGCTTCGGCTAAATCCACCGAATAGTTACCCGACACATTGATGTTGACCTTTTGCTCTGGATTGGCAAACGACCAACTGGTGTAATCTCGCTCCCAACTGCGGTAGATAAGACAGTTGTGACCTAACAGATCACCGGGTGTCTGAGGGGGTGAATGGTTTAATAAGTATTCCGGTGATGCCGCCAGCACAAATTGGCAATCGGCGAGACGTTGCGCCACGTACCCTTCCGGCAAATGTTCGTTGTTGGTCACCCACAAATCAAGCCCTTCTTCGAGCATATCGACTCGATAATCGAACAAATGCACTTCCACTTGCAGTTTTGGATAACGCTGACGAAGCGCCTCCAGTGCTGGCAAAATGTGCAAAGAACCAAACGACTGTGAAAGACCAAGCTTAATCAGCCCAGACACCTCATCACGCTGGCTTTCCATTTCAGACTGCGCAGCATCCATCAACCCAACGACCGCAATACAATGGCGATACAAAGCCTCTCCAGCCTCGGTTGTGGTGAAGCTGCGAGTGGTTCGCTGAACGAGCTTCACCCCGAGCGAGGCTTCCAGTAAGGCCAACTGCTTACTAACATGCGATACTGATACGCCTAAGCTTTTGGCCGCAGCGGTAAAGCCTTGATGTTTGATTAACGCAGCAAATATCACCATTTGCCCTGCACGTTCAACTAGCACACACTCTCCAGAAATAGCAAAGGGCTCATGATGAGCCCTTTGCGTTCAATTAAGGTTCAAATCAATAGGTAATTCTATCCGCCAAATGGCTCACCGCGAGGGCGAAATAATATGAACGGTTCCACTTCATCAACACATTATAGTTGTTGTATACCAAGTAAACGCGGCCATTTTCATCATCTGGCATGATAAGCCAAGCTTGAACGTTGTCTAAATTAGGCAGTGGTTTACCTTCGTAACGGGTAATACCGAGCTTGTTCCACTCTCTCAGTGATTTCCCTTTTTCGGGCTGTCGCCCTTCTAAAGTGCGGTCAAACCCATGCGGAACTTTAACTTGACGGCCCCAAGTGTATTTATCATCCCATCCCGATTGGCTGAGATAATTGGCCGTCGACGCGAATACATCTTCCTTTGAGCGCCAAATGTCTTTTTTGCCATCGCCATTACCATCGGAAGCGAACGCCAAAAACGAACTCGGCATAAACTGGCATTGTCCCATCGCGCCAGCCCAAGACCCTTTCATCTCATCAGCTTGGATATGACCTTGCTGCAGAATTTGCAACGCGGCCATTGTCTCCTTGCGGAAAAATTCTTCCCGACGACCGTCATAAGCCATAGTCGTCAGCGCATCAATAACACTAAAACCACCAGTCAACGCACCAAAATTACTTTCTACGCCCCACAAAGCCACGATAAAGCGCGGCTGTACGCCATATTGTTCGCCAATGCGGCTAAGCTCTGCATAGTGCTTTTCATACAGCGCCTTTGCTTGGTTCACTTTCCATTCTGGAACCGCGCGTGGGATATATTCATCCAGCGTCAGTTTCTTTTCTGGTTGATTGCGATCGGCCGTCACAGCACGTGGCTTGTACTCCACATTTTTAAACGCATCGATTAAAATTTGCTCTGAAATGCCTTCATTTCGTGCTTGCTGCTTCAAGCCTTCCACATAGTGTTCAAAACTAACCTCATTCGCCATCAATGGCGTGGAGAGGCTTAATCCCAATACGACTGACAATAACTTTCTCAAATCGTCCTCCTTGAGCTGAAAACTTAGCTATCTTTTTGCTGAGCCTTTTGCTGCTTATATTGTTCTAATAAATTTTGTGGCGGTGGCGGTAACTGTAGGAAAAAGCCCTCATTTTCTAGAGACTCTTTTACTTTTTCAATGTTCACTTGGGCAAGTGTACGCCCTTCCAGTTTCACTACCATGACTAAAGTAGGTTTACCGAACATCACCATTAATGTGTCAGGAACCTGTGAAAAGTCATCCTTTTTGGGGATATAGAGATAGGTACCTTCTTTTTTAGAGCTTTTGTAGATAGAGCAAAGCATGACAAACCTTTTATTGTAATAAACTGGCTTTTCGAGCCAATTAAGTTAGAAACGTTAAACTTTTACCAAATTTGAGATTAAAACAAACATTTGACCGCAAGATAACTTGCTGAGCTAAGTCAGGGAATATAACATGACAACCCTAGTTTCAGGCAACGCCCTTTCTAGTGAAGCCATTAGTTATTGAGGTCAATATAAGATGTCGAATACTCCTGACCTAAAAGGTAGCAGTTTTACTTTGTCAGTGTTACACCTTTGCGACAGTGAAGTTGCCAATACCGTTGAGTTTCTCAAGGAAAAAGTCGCCCAAGCTCCTGCTTTTTTTGCCTCTGCACCTGTGGTGATCAATATTGCTAAAGTGATTGGCGATATTGATTTTGCGATACTCAAACAAGGCATCACTGAAGCGGGAATGATCCCGGTCGGTGTGACAGGTTGCCGTGATAAACGCAGCCAAAACTTAGCCTCAGAAGCTGGCTTTGCCGTGATGGCAGCAAGCAAGTCGCCTTCTCAAGCACCCGCTCAAATAGCGCCAACCAAGGTGATTCGCACGCCCATTCGCTCTGGCCAACAAGTGTATGCCAAAGATAGCGATTTAGTGATCCTCAATCACGTCAGTGCGGGGGCCGAAGTGATCGCCGATGGCTCGATTCACATTCATGGTTCACTGCGCGGAAGGGCCATTGCCGGTGCCAGCGGCCAAACGGAAGCAAAAATTATTTGTCACGATTTACAAGCAGAGCTGGTCTCCATTGCTGGAAATTATTGGCTTAGCGATCAAATTGAAAGTGAGTTTTGGCAGAAGAAAGTGATGCTCAGCATGGTTGATGGTTCACTGCATTTTGAAACGCTCACGATTTAAAATTAACAAGGAAAACATAATGGCACGCATTATTGTTGTAACGTCAGGAAAAGGCGGCGTTGGTAAAACAACCTCAAGCGCAGCAATTGCTTCTGGCTTGGCTTTAAAAGGTAAAAAGACAGCGGTCATCGATTTTGATATCGGTCTGCGTAACCTTGACTTAATCATGGGTTGTGAGCGCCGCGTGGTGTACGACTTTGTTAACGTCATCAACGGTGAGGCGACACTTAACCAAGCGATGATCAAAGATAAACGCACCGAAAACTTGTTTATTCTGCCTGCCTCACAAACCCGTGATAAAGATGCGCTCACCAAAGAGGGCGTAAAGCGCGTTTTGGATGAACTCGATACGATGGGCTTTGATTTCGTCATTTGCGACTCACCAGCAGGTATTGAGCAAGGCGCGTTGATGGCTTTGTACTTTGCTGATGAAGCGATTGTAACGACGAACCCTGAAGTCTCTTCCGTGCGCGACTCGGACCGCATTTTAGGGATTTTGGATTCCAAATCAATGCGCTCAGAGCAAGGGTTAGAGCCTGTTAAACAGCACCTTTTATTGACCCGTTATAACCCTACTCGCGTGACACAAGGTGAAATGTTGAGCGTGGAAGATGTTGAAGAGATTTTACATATCTCTTTACTTGGCGTGATCCCAGAAAGCCAAGCGGTGCTTAATGCCTCCAACAAAGGTGTTCCGGTTATTTTTGACGATCAATCAGACGCAGGCCAAGCTTATGCTGACGCTGTCGAGCGCTTATTAGGGCAAGAAGTCGAGTTTCGTTTTCTAACGGAGCAGAAAAAGGGCATCTTTAAACGACTTTTCGGGGGTTAATATTATGTCTCTACTTGAGTTTTTCCGACCACAAAAGAAAACGACCTCAGCAAGCCTTGCCAAAGAGCGTTTGCAAATTATCGTCGCCGAACGTCGTAGTGAAAATGACCCTGCACCGACCTATTTGCCTCAATTGAAAGAAGACATTCTCAAGGTGATCGCCAAATACGTCGCGGTTGACCCTTCGATGGTTGAAGTCTCTTTTGAGC
>NZ_NDIM01000019.1:0-5655 GCF_002241375.1 Vibrio sp. V19_P1S1T109
TTATTATGATTATCAAATAACAAATTTTGAACTGCATAGTAATGAAACAATTGCACTAGAAAAACAAGCCAATGGTACCGTTTTACCGGGTCGCTATTATTTTAGTATTACGGGTAGAGAAGCTTACCAGCGTGTTGAATTAAATACGAAAGTAAGTTACGCCATTACCGATAATACGCAAAAGCCTAGTGATGATTTAGCACCTGTTGTTCTCGAAAATCGTCAGCCAATGACGTTGGGTATTCATCAAACTCGCTATGCAGCGATTTATGTACCAGAGGGAATGAACAGTGTCAAAGTTTGGCTCCAGCCTATTGATAAGATGGCAGCCCACAATGTTGATCTTTATGCAGAAAGCGAGCACTGGCCTACATTGACTCATTTTGATCAAGCGTCTAAACGTGCTGATAGCTATGAGTATATTGAACTGCCAGTAACGCAAGCGGGCTATGTCCATTTCATGCTTAATGCACAGCAAGCCAATAGCCAAGTCGAGCTCTATGCAACTTATGAATAATTAATGAATAAAAAGAAGTGTAAAAGCACTTCTTTTTATTAAAATCATATAATTAGCCAGAAAAGTAATAGCTATATTAACATTGTGTAATTTAATCTTTACTTAATAATAATTTGATCTTGTGGGAAGAATATAAATTAACACTCTATTTATTTCTTGAAAGAATAGTATTCGGTGATATTGTGTTTTTATGTAGAGTTATTACTCTATGTTGTAATTAAAAATATTAAGGGTTCATTATGAGATATATAACACCCGTTTCATTACTGCTTGTGGCCACTATTATGGGGTGCAACTCAGAAGAAGCGACAACCAGTAGCACCAGCCAATCTAATGCTGATGCGATTGCACAGCAAAAAAGAGCGTTAGCACTGCAACTAAGTGAAAGTTACGCCGAGCTTGAAACCATACTTAAAACTGAAATCAGCGCGCAAAACCTATCCATTTCTGTTTCCACTTTGTTTGAAGAGCAGCCTGATTCCGATTTTAGTCAACAGATGGTTGTAGCGGACGCGCAAATTCGTTCAATGAAAGGCATTGAGGATTTTACTGAGCAATTGCTGCAACTGCGTATTGCCGATGCGTCGATGATTAAAGAGTGGCAAGAAGGGCAAAGCCCGTTGTTTGCTTTTGAGCCCAAAGGTAATGATGCGTCTTGGCAATATATTGAAGCGTTTGATGTGTACGGACAGGTGCATCAACTGGATGTATATCAAATGCCAGATGTACCCGTTTTCGTGGTTGATAGTAATAGCGAAGTGGAATTGCGCGCAGGCTTACAAGCAATGCGTGCACAGATGAACGCATTGGGTCAATCGACCACATTGACCACAGTAGAAAGTGGTAGCGTCGCCGCGCAAGCGATGGCCCGCAGCAGCGATAATAGCGCTGAGCCTATTTCCACCACAGTGCTGAAAAAAATTCGTTTAGCGGATGACAAAGAACCGTGGATCTCTGGAGCGGCTGAAATTTATGCGATTGTTACAGGCATCAATCCAAGCCGAGATGAGCCGACCATTGACTTAGTTGAAATGCCTTATTTGGATTACGACAAGCAAGATTACTTCCCAAATCAAGTGATGATCCAATGGTCTCGTTACCGTTGGGGCGCAGCCGATCTTATCTTGATGGAGCAAGATGATGGTACCGATTATAAGGAGCTGGCTAAATTACTCGTCAAAGTAGCGGAAGAAGTGCTGAAGCTTATCCCTGATCCAGAAGTGCAGGCGTATGCGATTATTCCGCAAATCACGGGTAAGATCATTGATGCGATTCCCGATGGTTTACTGGTCAACGACGACGATTATGTCGATGTCTTTTACACCTTGATGCAAGACACCAGCTATGTTGATCATCCTGGAGCGAGTGGTAACGCAGTGGCCACTTTTGAACCTTTGACGATTAACCCGACACGTCCATAACATTTCTCTCCCCCTAGAAAGCGAGCGCGAATCTCTTATTAGCGCTCGCTTTTTCATCATTCTTGCTGCTTCTGATCATCATGGCCGATTTTGATGTGAATAGGGTTGCTTGAACGACGGTCAACGATTATATTACCCGAACTTAATGCGAATGCTTATCAAAATCTGTCGCAGTTATTTTAAATGGGAACCTATATGAAATCGTTGTTTAGTTTGGCAGCACTTGGCTTGCTTACCTCTTTTACTCTCAGTGCTAAAACCGTTTCTGTGGAGCATCAACTCGGTACCACGACGATCGAGCAAAATCCGCAACGTGTGGTTGTCATTGGTTTGGGTGCGTTAGATACGTTAGATCGCTTTGGTATTGAACCTGTCGCGGTATCGAAAGTGACTGAACTGCCGAATTATTTAGCGAAGTACAACAGCGATACATACGCACCTGCCGGTTCTTTATTTGAGCCTGATTTCGAAACCATTTATATGCAAAAACCGGATGTGATTGTGATTGGGCCGCGCGCCGCAACCAGTTATGACGAGCTATCTAAAATTGCACCAACTATCGTTTTTGCAGCCGATGCAAGCCAAGGCTACTGGCAGAGTACACAACAGCAGTGGCGTAATCTAGGCAAAGTCTTTGCTATTGAAGACCAAGTGGAAGCCAAAATTGAAGATTTAGATAAGCAGTTTCAAGCACTTCGTAGCTTTAATCAGAACAACCAAATCGATGCGCTCACAGTGATGAGCTCTGGCGGTAACATTACCGCTTTTGGGCCTGAATCACGTTTCTCGGCGGTGTATAAAGATTTTGGATTCAAAACGACCGTCGATAGCATCAAAGCGACACGCCATGGCGATCTAATCTCTTATGAATTTATTCGCGAACATGATCCTAAAACCTTATTGATCATTGATCGTGATACGTTGGTCAACAAAGGGCAAAGTCACACTCGCCAAGAGTTTGAAAATGACCTGATCAAAGCGACTGCAGCCTACAAAAATAAAAGCATGGCGTTTTTAGACCTTAATGCTTGGTACCTATCCATTTCTGGTGTGACTGCTACCGAGCAGATGATCAGCGACGTTAGAAATGCTGTACACATTCACTAATTTGCCACAAACAAGCTGAGGTTAGCTTTGAAAAAGTTATTGCTTGCTTTGTTGGTAGTCAGCCTATCTTCACTGTTTGTGGGGGTAGGCAATCTATCACTAATGGCATTACTGCAAGGGGATGCCCATGCTTGGCAACTGCTCTTTACCAGTCGGTTGCCACGTTTGTTGGCGATTGTTTTAGCCGGGGCAGGGCTCAGTATCGCGGGTCTTATTATGCAGCAAATCAGCCAAAACCGATTTGCCGCGCCTTCTACCTCCGGTACCATTGAATGCGCCATGCTGGGCTACGTGTTGAGCTTAGTCTTTTTTGGCCACGGTGAAAGCTTGTGGCTTATTTTCTCGGTTTCGATTGCGGGCACTTTGCTGTTTGTCCAACTGATTCAGCGCGTGCAGTTTAAAAATGCCATTTTTGTCCCTTTGATCGGCATTATTTTTGGTAATGTGGTGGAATCCGCCGCCTCCTTCATCGCTTACAAATACGATGCGATACAAAACCTTTCTAGCTGGACGGTAGCCAATTTTGCCAATTTGCTGAAAGGGGATTTCGAACTGCTCTATATTGCGATTCCGGTTGCCCTCTTTAGCTATTTGTATGCGGCGCGAATTTCGGCGGTCGGCATGGGTAAAGATTTTGCTGTGAACTTAGGGCTTAACTATCAGCAAGTGCTGGTGATTGGCGTTTGTTTGGTGTCGGTGATGTCTGCGACGGTTGTGATGATTGTCGGTCAACTGCCTTTTTTAGGGTTGATTGTGCCCAATTTAGTCAGCCACTATTACGGTGACAACTTGCGCAAAAATATCCCTCGTACGGCCATTTTCGGTGCGTTATTGGTACTGCTATGCGATTTGGGCGGCCGTTTGATTATTTTCCCCTATGAAGTGCCGATTTCGATGATCATCAGTATTCTCGGTGGCAGTGTATTTATTGTGTTGCTGTTGCGAGGACAACGCCATGGGTAAGTCTGTATGTGCGAGCATCACTTTGCGTGATCATACCAAACTGTGGTTACTGGTTTTGGCTTCTCTGCTTTTTGCTGGGTTATTTATTGGTGTTGGATTGAACGCCGGCAACTATCACTATTTTCTTTCTCGTCGTGTACCCAAAGTATTGGCGATGGTGTTAGCGGGTATTGCCATTGCGCAGTCCTCTCTAGCGTTTCAAACCATTACCCACAACCGAATTTTAACGCCCAGCATCATGGGGTTTGATTCACTCTACCTGTTTGTGCAGGTGTTAGTGGTGACTCTTTTTGGTGGCCTAAGTAGCTACGCGCTTAATGCTTACCTCAATTTTTCGTTGTCCGTTGCCGCCATGTTGCTGTTTTCTAGTTTGTTGTTCGCTTTTTATTTTCGTAAGCAGCAGAGCAACTTAATGGTGTTGTTGCTATTAGGAGTCATTCTGGGGCAACTGTTTTCCAGCATTTCCTCCTTTTTGATCATGCTGATGGATCCGAATGATTTTTCATCGGTACAGTCCAATATGTTTGCGAGCTTCAACAACGTGAAAGTGGAACTTGTGTATTGGGTAACACCATTACTACTGTTGGTTTGCTTTGGCCTGTTTCGCCTGCATCGCGTGTTGGATGTTTTATGGTTGGATAACGATAACGCGGTCAGTTTAGGGGTGGATGTACGCCGAGTGACGCACCATGTGTTGATGCTTAGTGCGGTATTAATTGCTATTTCTACAGCTTTAGTTGGGCCCGTGATGTTCTTTGGCTTATTGGTCACCAACTTAACGCGCGAGTGGTTTCGTTCATACCAACATCGAACCTTATTGATTGGTTGTTCCGCGATGGCGGTGTGTGCATTGCTTTCTGGTCAATGGGTGGTTGAAAAAGTATTCCAGTTTGAAACAACGCTGAGTGTGGTGGTAAATTTCATCGGAGGTCTCTATTTTCTCTCCCTCCTTTTACGTAATAAAATGGTTTAATTTCATATGATTCAGCTAGATAAACTGACTAAAGTGTTTGGCCAACAAGCCGTTGTGGATAAGGCCTGTGCGCAGTTTGAAAAAGGCAAGGTCACTTCAATTATTGGCCCTAATGGCGCAGGGAAAAGTACCTTACTGTCGATGGCCAGCCGTTTGGTTAGCCGTGATAGCGGTAAAGTTTGGATTGAAAGCAAAGAGCTGGTTGAGTGGGATACTAAGGCGTTGGCTAAAAAGCTGTCGGTTCTGCGTCAAGCCAATACTCTGACCATGCGTTTTACCGTGAAAGAGCTGGTGGCTTTTGGCCGTTTTCCTTATTCGCAAGGTAAATTAACGGCCAACGATCATGCGATGATTGAACAATCGATCGAATATCTTGATCTTAAAGCGATAGAAGATAAATACCTAGACGAACTGAGTGGCGGCCAACGCCAACTGGCCTTTATTGCCATGGTGATCGCCCAAGATACCGATTACATCTTTCTCGATGAACCGTTAAACAACCTCGATATCAAACACTCATTGCAGATCATGGCCACTATTCAGCGTTTAGCACATGAGTTGAATAAAGCGGTAGTCGTGGTGATTCACGACATCAATTTTGCATCCTGTTACTCCGATTCCATCATTGCGCTGAAACGAGGCCAAGTAGTAGCAACTGGCACAGTACAAGAGGT
>NZ_NDIM01000211.1:0-5646 GCF_002241375.1 Vibrio sp. V19_P1S1T109
GGCGCTGACTACTCAGCGCCCTTTTTATAGTTAGAGCAAGGGAATAGTTAGAACAGAAAGATCAATGACGCATAACCGTATAATACAAAACAGGAATAACTAATAAAGTTAAGACGGTAGAAACAAAGATGCCGAAAATCAGGCTAATGGCTAAGCCATTAAAAATGGGATCATCTAAAATAAATACCGCCCCGATCATGGCCGCTAAAGCGGTAAGCATGATGGGTTTAGCACGAACAGCCGCAGACTGAATAACCGCTTCGGAAAATGCCACACCTTCTTCAACCTGCTGATTAATGAAATCAACCAGCAAGATGGAGTTACGCACAATAATCCCCGCGAGTGCTATCATCCCAATCATCGACGTGGCGGTGAACTGAGCACCAAGTAACGCATGTCCGGGCATGACGCCAATAATCGTCAGTGGAATTGGAGCCATAATGATCAACGGAATAAGGTAGGACTTAAACTGCGCGACAACCAGTAAGTAAATAAGGATCATCCCAACTGCGTAGGCAATGCCCATGTCGCGGAATGTTTCATAAGTGATCGTCCATTCACCATCCCAGAAGATTTCGACACCATTTAACCCTGTAGGTTGGTGGATATAATACTGTTCCACAGGTAGACCAAGTGCATTGATGTTGAACGCCATGTCAAACATACCGTATAAGGGGCTGTCTGTTTCACCCGTCATATCCGCCACCACCATCACCATTGGTAACAGGTTTTTATGCACAATGTAGTCATCCATTTGAGTTTGGCGAATAGTGACTAAATCAGACAATGGATATGCACTGCCCGCAGTGCTCGCTACTTTCATGTTCAACACTTGATCTAATCGGACTTTGACGTTTTCACTAGCTTGCACTTGAATGGGGATTGGGTACTTGCTGTGCTCACTGTGCAAATAGGTGATCGGCTTTCCACCGACGGCCGTCGCCAAAGCATCGACTATCGAAGCATAAGGTACTTGATAGTGTGACGCTTTGCTGCGATCAATCACTACTTGCCATTTTTGATGCACTTCCGGTAGATACATATCGATATCGACAATGTCCGCTGTTTCGTGGAAGATCCCGCGTAGCATCCTTGCCGCTTGTGCCCGAATGTCATGTGTCGGACCATAAACTTCCGCTAAAATAGGTGACCAAACGGGTGGCCCAGGTGGAACTTCAACGACTTTGACTTTACCGCCAAATCGGCTAGCAACCTCATTAAGCTTTGGGCGTACTTCACTTGCAATCGTATGGCTATCTTTATCGCGCTCTTTTCGCCCTAACAGGTTCACCTGAATATCGCCTTGGTTGGCTTGATTGCGCATAAAATAATGACGCACAAGGCCACTGAAGTTGATCGGTGCGGCTGTACCTGCGTAAATCTGATACCCACTGACTTCAGGCACGCTATTTAACACCGTGCCAAGTTCAAATAAAACGCGTTGCGTTTTCTCAAGCGACGCCCCTTCAGGCATATCCAATACCACTTGAAACTCTGATTTATTATCGAAAGGCAGCATTTTTAAAACCACGGCCTTTGTGATTGGCAGTAATAGGGAGCCAGCAATAAGCGCAAATACCGCAAGCATCAAGAAAAGGCGGTTACGTCTTTGTGCAGCCGAGACCACGAAAGGATTCATGATTCGGTGAAAGATGCCTTGAGTTGATTGAGATTGTGCTTGATGCGATGAAGGCTTAAGAAACTTGGCCGCTAACCAAGGTGAAAAGACAAATGCAACCGCCAATGAAATCAGCATTCCCATCGAAGCATTGATGGGAATTGGGCTCATATACGGGCCCATAAGCCCAGAGACAAAGGCCATTGGCAACAGTGCGGCAATCACGGTTAAGGTGGCAAGGATTGTGGGTCCACCCACTTCATCAACCGCCGTAGGAATGAGATCCGCCAATTTGCGCTTACCTAATGCCATATGACGGTGAATATTTTCCACAACAACAATGGCATCGTCCACTAAAATGCCAATAGAGAAAATTAACGCAAAAAGCGAGACCCGGTTGAGTGTAAAACCCCATGCCCATGATGCAAACAGTGTCATCATCAAGGTGACAATAATAGCCATACCGACCACGATAGCCTCGCGCCATCCCATCGCAATAACCACCAAAATAACGACTGCAGTGGTTGCAAAAATCAATTTACCGATCAATGTATTGCTTTTATCGGCGGCGGTTTTCCCGTAGTCACGCGTGATTTCAACACTGATTCCGTGTGGAATTAACTGATTTTCAAGTTCTGCAACTCGAGCTTCAACCATCTCGGCCACACGAACGGCGTTTTCGCCTCCTTTTTTAGCGATGGCTAAGGTAACTGCTGGATAAATACCTTGCTTATCACTGGTCCAAACTTGTTGGGTTGATGTATCAACACCCAATTGAACCGTAGCGACATCCGCTAAATATATCGGTGTCTGGTTATGCAGCCCAATCACCAATTGCTTTACTTCTTCAACTTTTGTTAAAAACTGACCAATTTGGACGGGAAACTGCTGATTTTCATGCGTCAGTTTCAACATTGGAGAGCTGTGGTTCGCCGCAGGAAGATGCTGATTCAGTTGATCTAACGTGATGCCAAAGCTGTTCATTTTAACGGGGTCTAAACGTACATCAACAATAGTAGGGTGGCGACCTATCGTATAAATATCTCGTGTACCATCAATGCGTTTGAGCTCTGTTTCTAAACCATGGGCCACTTGCGTTAACTGCTGGTTGTCCAAGGTGCCCGTTTTATCGGATAACGTAATGCTGACGATAGGCACATCTTCAATGCCTTTAGGTTTGATGATCGGCTCGCCCACCCCAACGCCTTTTGGCATCCAATCTTTATTGGAATAGAGTTTATTATAAATACGAACCACGGCGTCGTTTCTAGGAACGCCGACATCAAAGATAGCCACAATCATCGCACCATCGGGTTGTGAAAAAGAGTAAATTTTATCAATTCCCTCAATTTCAGAGATGATCTGCTCTGCTGGGTTCGTCACTAAACTTTCCACTTCCGCCGGAGAAGCTCCGGGAAAAGGAATATACACATCGGCAAAGGTCACATCGATTTGCGGCTCTT
This sequence comes from Vibrio sp. V19_P1S1T109, assembly GCF_002241375.1. Taxonomy (NCBI): domain Bacteria; kingdom Pseudomonadati; phylum Pseudomonadota; class Gammaproteobacteria; order Vibrionales; family Vibrionaceae; genus Vibrio; species Vibrio sp. V19_P1S1T109. The sequence continues at coordinate 3,082 of NZ_NDIM01000211.1, forward strand.
CTTCTTTAGGGGTAACCATTACCGCAAAAACGCCCATCAGTAACCCAACAATCGCGAGCAACGGCGTCATCGCTGAAGTCTGAAAAGCTTTGGCAATACGTCCTGAGACGCCTAAACGATTATCCATATCACTCACCTACTTGTGTAAATACACGGCTTGCGACCGTATCACCTTGTTCCAAGCCAGATAATACTTCCACATATTCACCATAGGTTTGCCCTAATCGCACTGGATTTAGCAGTCGTTTATCATCAACGATGCGATATACGGCACTCAGTTCTGCTCGGCGAATCACAGCGGCAACAGGAATGAGCATCACCTCACGTTGAGCATAATTAAACTCTGTCTTGACCCACATTCCTGGCATCACTTGCCCGAGCTTGTCAGTTTGATCTGCACGAGGCAGCTCAAGACGGATTTTGAATGTATGTGATTGAGGGTCGGCATAACTGAATAAGCTGTAATCGATTGGGGTTATTTTATCGCCCGTAGGCATAATGACTTGGAATTGAGCAACATTGGTGACTGCAGGCTGATAGCGCTGCGGAATAGCCGTTTCAACACGCAACTCATTGAATGAGAAACCACTGAGCAGCGCAGTACCCGGAGCCACCGTTTCACCCAGCTCTACATGTCGCTCCGTCACGACACCATCATAAGGGGCGGTAATATTGGTGTATCCAAGTGACTCCTTCGCCTGCACGACTGCGGCTTTTGCCGCCTTGACGGCCGCAGCAGCACTTCGAGCTTGAGCTTCAGCGCCATCCATTTGGTCTTGTGAAATCGCACCTTTAGGAAACAGCAGTCGATAACGCTTTAGTTGAGCTTGAGCTTCACGATTTCGAGCCTCTGCACTGGTTAACTGAGCTTGAGATGCGTCTAAAGAAGCCGATTGCTGAATAGCGCTGATTTCTAATAGCACGTCGCCCTTTTTAACAAAATCGTTAACGTCGACATACACACCAACGACTCGACCAGAGGTTTGAGCCGCAACTGTCCCTTTGTTAACTGGCTGGACAACACCTTCAAATGCAATCTGCTGTGGTATCTGCTCATAGGTCACGATATAACGATCATCAGCATAGCCAACGGCCCAATAACCGCTCGTGATTAAGGCAATACACGCAATCCAAATTCGCCTTTTCATACCCATCCCTCATGTTGATCGTTACGATTCCACTTGCTTATTGAATTCTAGTTAGATTAAACCGTTTGCGTTTGCTGTTGTTTATTATTCTTAATGCAGATCAACAAATTAGTTGCACCAAGCCCAACCATCATTGAGACAAAGAATAGCCATACCTCAATATTACCCAGTGCAAGGCTTGATAGTGCTGGCCCTGGACAGATGCCCACTAATCCCCAACCTAACCCAAAAATCGCAGCACCAGAGATAAGCCGGGTATCAACACTGCGAGTCGTCGCTAAACAGAATTTTTCTGCGTTTATAGGCTGCTGTCTTGCTTTAATAACGATGAAATAGGTCGGCATAAAAACGGCTAATGCGCCTCCCATCACAAACATTAAGCTTGGATCCCAAGAACCAGCCACATCCAAAAAACCTACGACTTTGGCTGGATTGGCCATTCCTGAGATAACCATACCCGCACCAAACAAAATACCTGCCACTAACGAGGTTAATCTAAACAACATCTGATTCATTTTGACTCACTTATAGAAGATGAAGGCGTACAAACACAGTAATGGCAGCAACGCCCATGAAGGTACCTGTCGCCGCAATAGAGCGAGTGGATAGTCGACCAACACCACAGATGCCATGGCCACTGGTGCAACCATTTCCTAATCGAGTGCCTACCCCAACTAATAGGCCAGCAAGCGCCAAAACACCGTTATTAAAGTTAAAAGTTTGCGGCACTTGTGCATTTAAAAACCAAACGGCAATAGCACCACCAGTTACCATGCCAAGTGCAAATAACAAACGCCATGCAAAATCACGCGTTTTAGGCGTCATCAATCCCGTTAATACCCCACTTATCCCAGCAATTTTGCCGTTAAACAGCAACATGAGTGAAGTTGATATCCCTAGTAAAACACCACCTAACAACGATTCCCAAGGAATAGAAAACAACATTATTTATCCTTTTAACCTATGACAAATGAACTAATTACAAAAAACGGTCTGCAAACTTTGAATAAGCTGTACAACCCGCGGATCCGATAGCGAATAGAAGACTTGCTGTGACTCCTTTCTTGCTTTGATCATATTTTGCTTACGAAGTACGGTTAAATGTTGCGAAAAGGCTGATTGACTTAACATCGAGCTTTGCTGCAATTCTCCAACGCCCACCTCACCATTAATTAACTGGCAAAGCACCATCAAACGCTCAGGATGGGCCATCGTTTTAAGCAACTCTGAAACCTCTATCGCATTTGTTTTCATTTGCTCCACATTGACTGATGTGATCTCCATCATTCCCCCTTCGCATTGCATTTAATTAGATAATACTAATGAATGAGCTTTAGTCAACGCTTATTTAGCTTATCCAAAATTAGATAAATTAACATTAGACATTGCTAATCAATAAATTTATAGTGACTTTAAT
>NZ_NDIM01000152.1:0-5642 GCF_002241375.1 Vibrio sp. V19_P1S1T109
GCACGAAGTGGCTATAGTACACCTTGTCATCTCGTTAGTCATTGCGACTAACATGTTGAGCAAGATGACACTTCCTTTTGAAGGCTGACTTTACTTTCTCCTAATCAGGAAACTGATTATTTCAATTGGCGTAAGTTAATTGCTTTATATATTCCGACCACACATTATTGTGTGGTTTTTTTTTTGCTTATATACCCTTCCTACTTGAAGCCGCAGCGGTGTTGGCTACGTTCGTTTGCCTATGCTTATTGGGACTCACTCACTTGCCGCCTACCTGCAACTCCAAGTTGTTTGGGTATAACTCCATTATTCATTTAAAGATTAAGTGATTATCCATCTCCTTTACCTACATTACTTTCTTCGATTCGATGCGAATATCACGTTTATTTAAACACTTGTTTGATTGTTTTAACAACCTCGTTACAATGTGCCAGGTCAGACCTCTATTCTAAGGAGAAACAATGGGCAAACAGGAAGTCAAAACGCGCTCTGGTGAGCGTGTGGCTATCGTCGCGGGGTTGCGTACCCCTTTTGCGCGTCAAAGTACCGAATTTAGTCAAGTTCCTGCAGTCGATTTAGGCAAGATGGTGGTGAGTGAACTGCTTGCGCGAACGGAACTCGATCCTAAATTGATCGAACAACTCGTCTTTGGACAAGTCGTGCAAATGCCTGAGGCACCAAACATCGCGCGTGAGATCGTTTTAGGGACAGGAATGAACATCCATACCGATGCGTACAGCGTCACACGAGCGTGCGCTACCAGTTTTCAGGCGGCGGTGAATGTGGCTGAAAGCATAATGGCTGGCACGATTGATATTGGTATGGCTGGTGGTGCCGATTCGTCTTCCGTTTTGCCGATTGGGGTGTCTAAAAAATTAGCCGCTAGCTTACTCGCTTTAAGTAAAACCAAAACCGTTGCTCAGAAACTCAGCATCTTAAAATCATTATCTTTTAAAGATTTAATGCCAGTCCCCCCCGCGGTCGCTGAATATTCAACGGGCCTTTCGATGGGGCAAACGGCTGAGCAGATGGCAAAATCTCATCACATAAGCCGACTGGATCAAGATGCTTTGGCACATCGTTCTCACTCTTTAGCTTCACAAGCTTGGAAAGAGGGCAAAATCCAAGGCGAAGTCATGACGGCATTCCCAGAGCCCTATAAAAAGTGGATCGCTGAAGATAACAATATTCGTCATGACTCGACTCTGGAAGGTTATGCCAAGTTACGTCCAGCGTTTGATAGGCAATATGGTAGCGTGACGGCCGCCAACAGCACACCACTCACCGATGGCGCTGCCGCTATTCTATTAATGCGTGAAGGCCGTGCTAAAGAGCTTGGTTTGGAGATTATGGGTTATATCCGTTCTTACGCTTTTTCAGCGATTGGTGTTGAACACGATATGTTAATGGGACCGTCTTATGCGACACCGTTAGCCTTACAACGTGCAGGTATTGAGCTTTCCGATCTCACATTGATTGACATGCATGAAGCGTTTGCCGCGCAAACCCTCTCTAATATGAAAATGTTCGCCAGTGATAAGTTTGCACAGGAACATCTTGGTCGAGCAAAAGCGATTGGCGAAATTGATATGGATAAATTTAATGTGCTAGGTGGTTCTATTGCGTATGGTCACCCCTTTGCGGCGACGGGTGCGCGCATGATCACACAAACACTGCGTGAACTAAAACGACGTGGTGGTGGTTTAGGGCTGAATACCGCTTGTGCAGCGGGTGGTTTGGGCGCGGCAATGATTTTGGAGGTTGAATAATGAGCACAGAGAGAGCTTTTCATTTAACAATTGATGAACAAAATATTGCGTGGCTGGCGATTGATGTTCCCGGCGAAAAAATGAATACGCTACAAGCGGCGTTTGCCCAAGAGATGCAAGAGGTTTTTGCGACCTTGGAGGCTCAAAAAACCAGCCTAAAGGGGATGGTGATTCACTCGCTTAAGCCAGATAATTTCATTGCTGGAGCGGATGTCCGTATGCTGAACGCTTGCCAATCGGCCAGCGAAGCACAAGCATTGGCCAAGCAAGGTCAGGAGATGTTTCAAACCTTATCGGATTTGCCATTCCCAGTGGTTGCCGCGATTCATGGCCCATGCTTAGGTGGTGGTTTAGAGCTGGCGCTGGCTTGTCACTACCGGGTGTGCAGCGACGCGGACATCACGCGTTTGGGTTTGCCCGAAGTGCAATTAGGCTTGCTACCAGGCTCCGGTGGAACGCAGCGGTTACCGCGTTTGATTGGTTTGTTACCTTCTCTCGACTTGATGTTGACGGGTAAACAGCTGCGCGCAAAAAAAGCAAAACAGCTGGGTGTTATTGATGCTTGCGTAGCAGAGACTATCTTGCTGGATGTGGCCAAGAAGTATGTGCTCGATAATTCTGGGAAAAAACGTCATCAGGCCAATACGTCGGCCAAAGAGAAATTAATTTCTCATACGCAGCTTGGTCGCAAATTAATTTTTGATCAGGCCGCTAAAAAGACTAAGCAAAAAACACGAGGTAATTACCCAGCCGCAGACGCGATTTTAGAGGTGATCCGTCACGGTTTAGATCGTGGTTTGAAAGCCGGGTTAGAGCTTGAAGCGAAGCGATTTGGTGATTTGGTGATGAGCTCGGAATCCAAAGCACTGCGCTCGATTTTCTTTGCCACCACCGAAATGAAAAAAGAGACGGGCAGCGACGCAAAACCTCAAACCGTGAAACGTATCGGCGTATTGGGCGGTGGTTTAATGGGGGCAGGGATCAGCCATGTTAGCGTTGCAAAAGCCAAGGTTCCCGTACGAATCAAAGATGTTTCGAATGATGGAGTATTAAACGCGCTCAATTACAACTACAAATTATTCGATAAACAGCGCAAGCGTCGCATTTTATCCAAAGCGCAGATGCAGACAAAAATGGCGCAATTGTCTGGCGGGATTGATTTTACCAGTTATCAGCATATCGACGTTGTCATTGAAGCGGTATTTGAAGATCTCACGCTTAAGCAGCAAATGGTGGCTGATGTTGAAGCGAATGCCAAAACCAGCACCATTTTTGCGACGAATACTTCCTCGCTTCCAATCCAGAAAATTGCAGCGAAGGCGGCGCGTCCAGAGAATGTGATTGGATTGCACTATTTCAGTCCTGTTGAAAAAATGCCTCTGGTGGAAGTGATCCCTCATCAAACCACATCGCAAGAGACGATAGCCACAGTGGTGGCCTTGGCGAAAAAACAGGGCAAAACGCCGATTGTGGTCAAAGATTGCGCTGGTTTTTATGTTAACCGTATCCTTGCACCTTACATGAATGAAGCGGCGCAGATCCTGATGGCGGGTGAGTCGATTGAAAAGATAGATACGGCTTTGCTCGATTTCGGTTTCCCAGTCGGCCCTATCACGTTATTGGACGAAGTGGGCATTGATGTTGGCTCGAAAATCATGCCAATTCTAGTGCAAGAACTCGGCCCACGTTTTCAAGGACCAGACGTATTTGATTTGCTGCTCAATGACAATCGCAAAGGGCGTAAAAGTGGTAAGGGATTCTATACCTATAAAGGTAAGAAAAAAGAAATCGACAAATCTATCTATAAATTGCTGAAAATAACGCCAGATGCCAAACAGAGTGATAAGGAGATCGCGCTGCGTTGCGTGCTACTTATGCTGAATGAAGCCGTACGTTGTTTGGATGAGGGCGTAATTCGTTGTGCGCGAGATGGCGATATTGGTGCGATTTTCGGTATCGGTTTCCCGCCGTTTTTGGGCGGCCCATTCCGTTACATAGACCAAATTGGTATCAAGAAATTAGTGGAAATGATGAATCAACATGCTGAGAAGTATGGCGATAAATTCGCTCCTTGTGATGGGCTACTGACTCGAGCTGGGGTTGAAGCACGTTTTTATCCGTAGTCATCTCGGCTGTTTTCATTCATATGTTTGCTTAAATTAGGCGAGGGAATATCCTCGCTTTTTTTCATTTATAGCCAATGAGGTCATCTCTTTATGCGAGTTATTCTCAGTTTGGTATAAGATTATGGAAAATCATCAATAAGGAATCGAAATGGATGCACTAGAGTTGCTGCTTAACCGTCGTTCAATCGCCAATCTCACATCGCCTGCACCTGAAGGCCTGGTCTTGGAAAATATTATTAGAGCAGGCTTGCGAGCGCCCGATCATGGCGGTTTAACCCCTTGGCGTTTCGTGATTGCTCAGGGAGCGGGTTTGCAAAAGTTGTCGGGCATTTTGGCGTCTGCTGTGCGAGCGGATAACGGCAGTGATGCGGAGATAGAAAAAGCGAAAAATGCACCGTTTCGAGCACCCATGGTAATCACAGTGATCGCGAAAGTTACGGAGCATGAAAAGGTGCCAGTGATTGAACAGCATCTCTCTGCGGGATGCGCAGTACAAGCGATGCAAATGGCTGCAGTAGCCCAAGGTTTTCAAGGTTTCTGGCGTTCGGGAAGCTGGATGTTCCACTCTCACGTTCGGCAAGCATTAGGTGCTAAGGGCGATGATCAAATCGTTGGTTTCTTATACCTAGGAACTGCAGGGTGCACGCCAATGAAAGTGCCTGAACGTGATTTGAGTAAATTTATTGAATTTCTATAGCGAGTTTATTGACTATCTGCCGCTGCGATAACTCATGGCCCAGCAATGCTGGGCCTAAAATCTAGTGGATGTGATAGGCAATCACAAAATCAATAAATAGCCTGACTTTTTCAGGTAGATGATCCTTGTGGTTATACAGCATATAAATATCACGAGGGTTGGAAACCCAGTCTTCCAGTACTCTGACTAAGCTGCCTTCTTCGATAAATTCTTTAATCATTACATCTGGCATTAAGGTGATACCCAGCCCCTCAGAGCAAGCGCTGCGCACTACGTTTAAAGCGTTGGCCTGAAAACGACCAGTATCACAATTGACCACGCATTCCCCTTTATTGTTGGTCAACTGCCATTTTACTAGAGGATATCCCTTCAATAATGAATGATTACTGAGCTCTTCGGCATGAGTTGGTGCAGGGTGTTTCGCTAAATACCCTGGGCTTGCGACTAACACATCTTTCACTTCATTAATTTTTCGCGCAATCAAACTGGAGTCTCGTTGAGGTCCAACTCTAAAAATGACATCCCATTCGGTTGGGTCAAGTTGATCGGCCTGATTGCTGGTGGTCAATTCTATGTTGATATCTGGGTACTGCATCATGAAGGCATTGAAGATAGGCATCATCATGCGTTTCGTGACATTAGATGGTGACGATATTCTTAGTTTGCCTGAAGCGCCACGACATTCATCGGTGAGCTCTTCTGCTGTTGCAGCTAAGCGATGCAGCAACGGTGAGCACTCTTGAAAAAAACGTTCACCCGCTTCAGTCAGCGAAAGTTTTCGAGCATGGCGATTCAACAATCTAAGATTCAGAGAATCTTCCAATGCTTGAATGCGTCGGGTAATGGTCGCAACGGGGATCATTGTTTTACGAGAAGTTGCGGTATAGCTTCCATTTTCGACAACCAGTCGAAAGAGGTTTAGGTCATCTAATTTCATTGTTCCTGACACATTATTTTTCGAATTTGAGTAATTTATACGTATATCATTTGTCAAATCTTGAGTCATATCAACTTGTTTGACGAAAGTAACATTCCGTACAATCCATACAT
>NZ_NDIM01000196.1:0-5604 GCF_002241375.1 Vibrio sp. V19_P1S1T109
CTTGAATTTTATGCATAAATTTATCTAAATTCTGCTTAAGCTGTTCAGGATGAAGCGCTGCATTCTTTAATGGTTCAAGCATTTAAATGGTCCAAAATGATGATTATCGTCTAATAGTACCAACAACTCTTCGAAAAGTAGAAAATTTCCTAATTTAGTCCCTATAAGCGCCTCAATAAAATTGGTATTATGTGCGCCAAATGATGAACAAAATTAAGATATGTATTGGCACTAAATGGTGAATAAAATGCATACCTTTGCAATTCCAAGAATTAAAGGAAACGCGTGTGAATATCCAAGCACTGATTAATGACAAAGTATCTCAGGCTCTTGAAGCCGCAGGCGCACCAGCTGGCAGTCCTGCTGCTGTTCGCCAATCGGCCAAAGCGCAATTTGGTGACTATCAAGCCAATGGCATTATGGGCGTAGCTAAGCAACTGGGTACCAACCCGCGAGAATTTGCTCAAAAAGTATTGGATGTTCTGGACCTCGATGGCATTGCGAGCAAAACGGAAATTGCAGGCCCAGGTTTTATCAACATTTTCCTCAGTGAAGCGTTTCTTGCTAAACAAGCGGATATCGCCCTAGCAGATGAGCACCTTGGTGTAACCAAAGAAGCGCAAAAGACGATCGTCGCAGACTACTCAGCGCCTAACGTTGCCAAAGAGATGCATGTAGGTCACTTACGCTCAACCATTATTGGTGACGCTGTTGTGCGTACCTTGGAATTTTTAGGCCATAAAGTGATCCGCGCCAACCACATCGGTGACTGGGGCACGCAATTTGGTATGTTGATAGCCAACCTTGAACGTGTGCAACAAGAATCTGGTAACGAAGTTTCAATGGAACTTTCCGATCTTGAAGCTTTCTATCGTGAGTCAAAAAAACTCTACGACGAAGATGAAGTGTTTGCTGCTAAAGCACGAAATTATGTGGTCAAACTACAAAGCGGTGACGAATTCTGCGCTCAAATGTGGAAAAAATTGGTGGACATCACCATGATCCAAAACCAGCGTAACTATGATCGTTTGAATGTTTCGCTCACGCGCGATGATGTGATGGGCGAAAGTATGTACAACGACATGTTGCCCGGCATCGTAGCCGATTTAAAAGAAAAAGGTTTGGCGCAAGAAGATGATGGCGCACAAGTCGTTTTTCTTGAAGAATACAAAAATAAAGATGGCGAGCCAATGGGCGTTATCATCCAAAAACGTGATGGCGGCTTCTTATACACCACAACCGATATCGCGTGTGCAAAATACCGTTATGAAACCTTAGGTGCGGACCGTGTGTTGTACTTTATCGACTCGCGTCAACATCAGCACCTAATGCAAGCATGGACGATTGTCCGCAAAGCGGGCTATGTACCTGAAGAAGTGACTCTTGAACACCACGCCTTTGGTATGATGCTAGGCAAAGATGGCCGCCCGTTCAAAACTCGTGCTGGCGGTACTGTTCGTCTGGCCGATCTTCTCGATGAAGCGCAAGAGCGTGCCGCTAAATTAATTGAATCCAAAAACCCTGATTTAGACGCCGCAGAAAAAGCGAACATTGCCAATACTGTCGCGATGGCCGCAGTGAAATATGCTGATCTTTCTAAGCACCGTACTACCGATTACGTGTTTGACTGGGACAACATGTTGGCATTTGAAGGTAACACTGCACCTTACATGCAGTATGCCTACACACGTGTCGCGTCAATTTTTGCTAAAGCAGGCGTATCGATGGATAACCTGACGGGTGAAATTAAAGTCACACAAGAGAAAGAAAAAGCTTTGATTGCGAAACTTCTGCAGTTTGAAGAAGCGGTACAAGCTGTTGCCCGCGAAGGCCAACCTCACATTATGTGTAGCTACCTATTTGAATTAGCTGGCCAATTCTCTAGCTTCTATGAAGCATGCCCAATCTTAGTCGCTGAAGATGAAAGTGTGAAACAAAGCCGCCTAAAACTGGCTGCGTTGACAGCAAAAACCATCAAGCAAGGTCTGTCGCTACTCGGTATTGATACATTAGAACGTATGTAACGACAGCTATGAGTGAATGAAAGGGTTGACCATGGTCAGCCTTTTCTTTTATCGGTGATAACATCCGTGCAAGTGAGATTGACATGAATTTTGAACTCCACCCGCAACTGGCCAAAGACACTTCCGTCATTGGTGAATTTCCTCTTTGCTTAGCCTTACTCCATAAAGATAATGCCGTACCTTGGATTATTCTGGTGCCTAAACGTGCCAATTTGAAAGAGTTGCATCATCTACCAATGCAGGAACAGCAACAATTTTTATGCGAATCTCAAGCCGTTAGCCAAGCTCTTGAAGCCACGTTTTGTCCAGATAAACTCAATTTAGGTGCGCTGGGTAACATGGTGCCTCAGCTCCATATTCACCATGTTGCTCGATTTAAAAATGACGTAGCATGGCCAGGGCCTATCTGGGGCAATACTCAAGGGATAGTGAGAGCCGAACAAGAACAGCAAGCGATCTTAACCAGAATCCAAAATGTTCTATCACTGAGTTCTATTTTTAGAAAAGGATAAACGTCGTCTCTCACACCATATATTAGGTAAAAGTTTGAAAGCCGCTGACATCAGCGGCTTTCGTTTATCAGACAGAATGCCTAGCATCAATTATGACTAAAGTACGACAGTCAAAGACAGCCCGTTATTTCGGTTAAGCCCATAACGCACTCTTGTTACGCGGTTAGCCTTGTTGGTATCGATAGTGCGCGACAACACACCTTTTCGTATCCACACGGCTAACATAGCGTCAACGCCATCCTCACTGAGCGAAAATTTTTTCGCAATCGCCGAGCGGCTAACGATCCCATTCTCTTCAATGTAGCGCTTTAGCTCATTTAATATCATGCCACTTGTACCTCAAGCACCGTTTTCTGCTGGAGTCCTTTTCGCTTAAGCATTTTAAAGGTCAACAAACTCGCCATAACAATGGCAATAATCCACGTTAAACTTTCGACAGGGGTTTCGGTGATCCTAGTCGCTTGGTAATAAAGCGCGGCGCCACCATACGCAAGCCCCATCGTCCATACTGCGATAAAACGAGCATAATTCGCACCAAACTCACGAACATAAGCCCCCATGGCTGCAACACAAGGCGTGTAAAGCAAAATGAAGATAAGGTAGGCAAATGCGGCATGACCAGTCACAAAGTGCTGTTTCAAATTACCAAAGATTGAGGCATCTACGGCTTGCTCTTCAGCCACTGCGCTACTGTCTGTCAAGTCTCCGACTTCGATACCGAGCGGATCAGAGAAGCTTAATCCCGTTAGGTTTTCTGGAATAGACATAACCGCTTCTTGTAGGCTCGCCATTAGGTCATATTCACTTTCATCACCTTCAGCAGAGGTATACAAATTGTTTAATGTTCCGACTACCGCTTCTTTTGCAAAAATACCCGTGATGATACCCACTGTCGCTGGCCAGTTATCTTGATTGATACCAATAGGAGCAAATACTGGCGTAACCACTTGAGCCACTTTTGATAACACTGAGTTGTCACTATCTTCATTACCAAAGCTGCCATCAGTACCAACTGAATTGAGGAAGCTTAAGATCATAACGACGATGACAATCGTTTTCCCTGCACCGAGAACAAAACGTTTTAATTTCTGCCATGTTTTGATCATGATGTTTTGCAGCGTTGGGATCTCGTAATCTGGCATCTCCATGACTAGGCTGTCGCTTGAACCCGGATAGAGCGTATGCTTCAAAACCAAACCAGTGAACACTGCAGCTAAAATGCCCAACAAATAAAGAGCAAAAACTACATTTTGACCGCTTTCAGGGAAAAATGCCGCAGCAAATAGCGCATACACGGGCAAACGTGCACCACATGACATAAAGGGTGCCATCGATGCCGCTAATTTACGTTCACGTTCTTGATCTAGAGTTCGGGTCGCCATAATCGCGGGAACGTTACAACCAAATCCTAAGACAAGCGGAACAAACGCTTTACCCGGTAGGCCTATCTTCTGCATCACTTTATCTAAAACAAAAGCCGCGCGAGACATATAGCCTGAACTTTCGAGTACAGCTAAAAATAAGTACAAACAAGCGATAACTGGGATAAATGTGGCGACGGTTTGAATACCTCCACCAAGGCCATCGGCTAATAATGTCACTAGCCAAATAGGCAAATGATCATCCAGTAAGTGGTGCCCGCCATCAACCAATAACGCCCCGACGCCAATGTCGAAGAAATCAATGAAAGCGCTCCCAATATTGATCGAGAACATAAACATTAAGTACATAACCACAAAGAAAAACGGTACACCCACCCATTTATTTAAAATCAGCTTATCCGCTTTTTGTGTAAAACTGTGGCTTAGTTTCCCTTCTGTTTTGCGGATCTGCTGGCATTGTTCATGCAAAAATGTGTATTTGGTATCAGCGACATGCAGATCAATATCTAAACCACTTTGCAATTGCTCTTTCTGGATAAGCTCACGCTGCACTTCTGGTAATCCATTAATCACCAAAAGATCATTTTCTAAGGCACGAATAGCTAATGCGCGAGGTGCCACTTGCTTATGTTGAAAAATAGTGGCTAATTTTCCGATCGATTGTTCAAATGCACTGCCGTAATCCAATAGCAGTTCTTTAAGAGCTACGCCTTGCAGCAGTACTTTATGCAGCTTTTCTTTGAATCGACTCACCTGCTCTTTACTGGTAGCAGAAAGCATAAAAACGGGGCAACCTAGAACTTTCTCAAGTTGTTGAATGTCTAGACCTTGACGCTCTCTTTTTAAAGCGTCCATTTTATTCAAAACCACAATCATTGGACGACCGAGCTCTCTCAATTGAAGCGTCATATAGAGACTGCGCTCCAAACACGTCACATCCACAACGTTAATGATTAAATCGGCAGGATGTGTAAGAACCGCTCTAGAGGCAATGGATTCGTCAATGCTGTTACTGTCATTCCCGCTGTCAAGTGCGTAGATGCCCGGCAAATCCGTTAGTATGAATTCATCTCCAGAATGAGTGTAGCGGCCCGTTTTTTTCTCAACTGTAACACCAGCCCAGTTACCGACTTGCTGCTTAGAACCAGTCAGCCCATTAAATAACGTTGTTTTGCCACTATTAGGGTTACCAACGGTTAGAATTTGATATCGCACTACGCTCTCTCCACTTCAATACAAGCGGCTATATTTTCACGTACCGCTAAAGAGACGCCTCTCACTTCAAGTTGAAGTGGATCTCCCATAGGAGCTCTTCTGATTAACGTAACAGTAGTTAGAGGCAGCAAGCCCATCACCATCAATTTTTTACGAATGTCATTTGGAAGTTGATTGAACGCGACAATGCTCGCGCTATCCCCTTCATTTAATTGAGATAATTTCATCTATCTTGCTCTCAATGGTAGTGGTAATGAGAAATATTTTTATTAACAGGCGAATAATACACGCGCTAACCCTCTATTTTATTGCGTGAAATCAAAGATTGCATAAATCCATCACGTTGTTTTCGGTAAATAAACTGACGTTAAAAACGTTAAAAAATTATCAGGTACAAATGAGCTCAACATAAAAAAATAAACAAAAACAGATAAAATGAAAATAAACCATTAAAATCAATCGGTTATGGTT
>NZ_NDIM01000247.1:0-5602 GCF_002241375.1 Vibrio sp. V19_P1S1T109
CAAACAACCCAACGCGATCAAGAAACAACAAATATGTGATGACTATTTATTGCTTAAGTTCAGCCAGAGAACATGGAATTTACCGTTCAACTCCAACTCGATTTAGCTGATAAAAACTCACTTTGCCTAACGCCCAATTAAGGTGTGAGCCACGCTACCACAACACTTAATTTGGACGCCGTAAACACTAAACTAAACCCAAACCAAAAATGCCAAGCGTGGGGAATCACTCTTAAATTGTTTGTTATGTGACTAGAACCACTCAACAGGCTTGTAATTTAATTGCTGCTCTTTGAAATCTTTGTCCAGTGCAAACCTAAACACATCTACAATGTTAATTGTCCCATCCAAATTGTTGATAGGGCTATTTAGAGCGGTCACACTATGCCCCCACCCAGATAATGGAACACGAGCCTTAAAACCTGCAGATGCATAGTACTCGTGAGCCTCACTTAATAATTGGTCTTCGCTTTCCAGTTGCTTTGTAAGAACAACCCACCCTTGCTGGGAAAGCAATGTTCCATACCTTTCCACTGCAGCCATTACAACAGAAGGTTGAGTGGATAGTGCGGCACAGACACGATAAAACATTTCCATTGTAAACGTTGTCTTCCCTGTTTCGATTTTAGCCCACGCACTCGGTGTTTTATCACACTTTTCAGCAACTTGTGCTTGATGAACCCCTCTTTCCAACCTAGTTTCTCTAAGAATTAATAAAGTAATTGTTGTGAAACTAGTTACCTTCGAATCATCCATTTCAATATACCTAACAGTTCGTTTTTGATAGATACACTATAGCGAACAATTTCCAATTGGGCAACAATTAATTTCCCCACAAGAAATCGACAATTTCCCGTGAGGGTATCAATATCTGTATTGGCAGGTGTCACATAACGCTGCGTTAAGTGGTGAACAACGCCGCCACCCAACTTAAAACATTGTGCCGTAGACACTAAATTCAAAGCAAACCGAAAATGCCAAGCGTTGAGAATCCGTCTTAAACGCCTTGTTATACCTTTGCGAGCTCCTTTAATTTGGCTTGAAACTGCTTATGTGTCTCGCTAAATTTCATTGTTAACCCTACAATCTCTCCACTATCCTTTTTCTTTAAGGGCTCTGGGGCAGATTCATAATCTGTTAGACAAAAAACCAATTTTTTTATTAGTAAAGTTCGCTACGCTGGATTTTAGTGCAGTTAAATACTCATCAAGCACTGGAAAGTACAGTTCAACTAACATTTCGAGCTCAAGCAGCGGCGGAAAATCACGAACATCTCTCACTTGATATTTAGTGTTAAAGTTAATATGACTTATACATTGTTGCGAATCTTCGAGTACATCTTTCCTGACCAACACTAACAAATAATAAATGCGCTCTATTCTTTCTCTTTATCTAGCGGAAAGTGCTAGTAAAGATTCTCTAGCTTTTGTGTCTTTGGTAGTAAAATACGTAGCACCAAAGGCGATCCCCGCACCAGCTAAAGTTTGTAAAACACCCATCATTTCAGACATATATTGAAAAGATTCCGTAGACTCTACAGCCATGATACTACTCCTTGGTATAACGCCCTGTTAAGGTGTGAGCAACGCAATACCGATGCCGCCGCATACCACCTTAAACACCAAACGCAACGCATAGTAAAAATGCCACGCGTTGCGAATCACTCTTAAACAGTTTGTTAAGGCGCTAATCACGAATTACATGCTGTTGTCTTCGATTTTCGTCCATCGCAAGTAATTCTTTCCCCTTAGCTAAAGCTTCTTCTGACGGTTCTGGGAGTTCAGAAAACCACTTTTCCCAGCGATTTGAGATGGCGTTTATTGACACTTCGTCGTACATCCCTTTTTTCAATTGCTTTTTAATCAGCGGATACAGTTGAGGAGCAAGATCTTTACCCTCTATATGACGTTTAAAAATCCATATGTATATATCAACGAGCTCCAAACCTACACTTTTCGTACCTGGGGTACATTCAATAGGAACTGTTGGCATATGACTGTAATCTATAGTTGGGAGTCCAGGACCCAATGCCATTGGCTCACCTAATTTGGAGGCATTTTGATAGTGTTCGGTAATTATCTCTTGAGCTTTATTAAATTGAGATTGTCTATCGACAATTACTTTCTTGGACTTAGATTTTGACTTTTCGAGTCTATTTGCAATACCGTGTAACACCGATTGAAAACCGATCAAGTTCGGTGATATTTGTAGTCGATCTTTTTTAGATGCAGCGTTGTAAAATATTTTGCTTGGGTTCTTGATAACCCATTTTAACGCATCCGATATAAGTGTTTTTGAGCGCTCATCGGGCAACCAGTGAACCCTATCCAACACACTATTACAAACGTTAATTAAATGCTTATTTGCCAACTCATCTTTAATGGTAATACGCGCCGTCCATGCCTCTTTTGCCATTTCCTCATCAAATAGGTAAGCGACCTTTAATAACAACACATATCGCATTGGCGTCCAGTACCCTGTCCAAGTAATAGCTGGGTTTACACCTTGATCAAAAACTTGGTCAAAAAAAGCAATAATCGCATGATCTGCTTTTGCTACACGATAAAAGTCAAATTTGATGTCATACTTTTTCTGTATCTTCTCGAGATCTTTAACGATTTCGATTAGACGCCCATTTCCGAGCTCAGCTGCATGTAATCGCTCAACTTGTAGTTGTGTTCGCAACTTTTTGACAGCATCTAGAGCTAATACATCTAGATTCAGTTTTGAGCTCAACACTCCGTAATACAAAAATGGTTGATGCTCATCAAACAGCTCTAAACCCGTTTGACCACTTTCATCGACATAAAAGTACATAAATGTT
This sequence comes from Vibrio sp. V19_P1S1T109, assembly GCF_002241375.1. NCBI lineage: Bacteria > Pseudomonadati > Pseudomonadota > Gammaproteobacteria > Vibrionales > Vibrionaceae > Vibrio > Vibrio sp. V19_P1S1T109. Next base: position 2,825 of record NZ_NDIM01000247.1, read on the forward strand.
CCTTTGTAAACTTTGCGCCTTAACGCCCTGTTAAGGGGTGAGCAACGCAATACCAAAGCCGCCGCCAACCACCTTAAACACTAAAACCAACGCATAGTAAAAATGCCACGCGTTGCGAATCCCTCTTGAACAGTTTGTTATATGCCCGAACTCATTGTGTACTCTGGATGTCCAGTGTGCTCATCCAATTGCTCACTCACGACTTTGAAGCCTTGAGACAAATAGAATTGATAACTAGCCTGATTTTCCTTGTATACAGAAAGACTCAATTCCGCCCTCTGAGTTTTAGCATGACTCAATAGTTGCTTACCAATGCCTTTACCTTGAAGTTCAGGAGAGACAAATATAGCAGCTAGGCTATTTTCATACAGTGCGTAAAAGCCAACTACTTTCGACTCAGCTTCGTAAACGTAAGTTTCTGAAGCTGGAATGTAGATGCTACGCATGTTTTCTACTTGAGATTCCCAGAACTCAGCCGAAATGAAATCGTGAGCTTTAACTGACGCTTTAAGCCAAATTTCAAGAACTGAATCCATGTCATTTTCGTTGTACTTTCTTATCATTTTAAAGCTCTAAATAGCAGAATTTATCGGGGCAATATAACGCCGCGTTAAGGCGTGACGTGATGCGTGCCATACTGTGAGCGAAGCGAAACTGGCACGCGTTGCGGAATCGCTCTTAAACGCTTTGTTATGTAGTTAATCGCGCAGTTCGTAAAACCCTTTTTCAATATCGTACTTTAAGTGCTTTGTCAGTGAGAACTGCGGGTCTTCTTTGAGAAATCGTTTAGCTATCATTGTTTGGTATTCATTGACTGACATACCATCGAAAACATATTTATTAACGTTAAATCCAGAGCAGTTTTCTTGCCCACCGACACTTTTACCACTGCCTTTTCTATTTGATTTACCAATAATCGAGATCTTCATATGGAGGCAATCTGACAAATCTGTGTACTTGATATTGGTGCTATCGATTTTCATAAGTTCCTCTTGCTACATAACGCCGCGTTAAGTAGTGAGCAACGCTTACACCTAACCTAAACCGTTACACCTTAAACACAAAACTCAATTTGAACTGAGAACGCCACGCGTTGCGAATCTGCCTTAAACGCTTTGTTAGGTGCTTAATAGCGGAAGTCTTCATGCCATGCTGGCAAGAACAATCTTTCTAGATCTTCAACTGGTACCTGGTTGAGATAGTTATCGTGACAAAAGCAGTTGCGACATTCACGTAACGTAATAATATCCCGAAGACTTTTGTCTCTTCGAGTAGCTTTTTTGAGCGCCCTCATAGCCTCTTTTCGCAAAGAAATATCCTCGTGAATTATAACTTTGGGGTTGTCCAGTATTATCTCCTCCAAGTTTTCAAACAACACTGGTCGGTCAGGTTTTCGGATAGTGAACATCTTTTGCTGAGTCGGATAGTCTTCCCACGACTTTCTCAACTCTTTAACGCTTTTAAAGTACTTATCAGAGTGCTTAAGTTTATTGTTCCAGTAGATAGGGTTGTTCTTTGTCACCCAAATATCTAAATCATCATCTAACAAAAAGTCTATGTTAAATTTGAAGAGTACTGGTCCATATAGATTTTGACGAGGGAAATAACCATGGAGATCGACAACATCAATAAAGACATCATCCCATACGTCAAAATATTTATCATCGTCATCTGAGCTTTGATTTGTTTGGATCAAATCCTCTTTCTCCACATCACCACGAGACAGCAATCCCCCTTCTTCGATAAATGTAACTGCTGTTGCAAGTGAGTTTGCATGATGAAAGTGCGTAACACCTTTTTGAACTAATAATTCATGTAATTCTTGATTGTCTAGTTTCATACATAATCCTTCATGTGTGGANGGCAATCCCTCTTGAGCCGTTTGTTAGGCCAACCAATTGACACCGACACTTTCACAACCAAAGAACGAGCTTGTTTGTAAACTTGAAACAAACTAACCGATTCATTTATAAACCAAAATGCTGAATCAGCAAAGAAACAAAAAAACTCAAATTGAGCGATTTGGAAGAAAAGTGACGAGCGTAGCATTCTCGGCGGACGTTTGGATGTTGAAGGTTATTTTACCGATGAATTCACAGCGTTAAACAACCCAACACGATCAAGAAACGACAAATATGTGATGATTATTTATTGCTGAAATTAAGCCACAAAACATGGAATTTACCGTTCAATTTCAACTCGATTTAGCTGATAAAAACTCACTTTGCCTAACGCCCGGCTAAGGGGTTGACAACGCACCGCCGAACTAAAAAAACACACTGTAAACGCTGAACTTCAATTTTGCACTAAAGTCGCCACGCGTTGGCAATCCCTCTTGAGCCGTTTGTTATGTTGATCGAGAAAATGGCTACTTACTTCCTATTTCATTGAAATAATCATCAATTATCCTTTGATATGCACCATTTTCTTTCATTGTCCTTAGCGTATGGTCAATCTTTTTTACTAAATCCAAATGTTGATTTTTTTTAGAAAATGCAATGTAGCTTGGCGTTGACTCTAATGGTGGAGTTTCCAAGTAAATATCATTAGTTACACCCATTTGAGCGGCTATATATCTTGCACCAAACTCATTATTGACCCAAAAATCAACTCTGTTAGAAAGTAACATTAGGACACACTGCTCCGCTGAATTAACTTTGTATATTGCTTTAAAGTTGTTTTGAGCTAGCATGCTGTCTAACCAAGTCCCATAACTAACATTATTGACCAAACAGATACTTAATTCCTTGATATTTGACTTATCCCAAATAACATGAC
>NZ_NDIM01000336.1:0-5494 GCF_002241375.1 Vibrio sp. V19_P1S1T109
AGTGGCACCAGCCACACCCCCACCAATAATTGCGACACATGGAGAATCTGTATTGAACTTTTTATATGACATAAGATACGAGTACTCTGGAAAACCCGGATGCATTCTAAAGCTTGTAAAGCGTTATTAAAATCACATTTTTCACGTGGTCTTATCTGTTTTACGACTAACAAGCAATACGCATAATCGACAAATAACTTAAAAAATTGCTTGACTCAATAAAGCCAAAACGACGTTTTTTCAACCTTGTGAATAACAAAACTGCGCAACCCAAGGTAACTACGGGGCTAAGCGCAAATAGGCCGTTATCAAGCCGTCGAGTTATCCCAAACTTTATCCACTGTTTTTGTGGATAACTCAGTCTGGGATTATCGATACCGCTAGTTAAAGTCTTTATTTATAGGGGTTAACAGCCGCTTAATTAAACTACTCACGACCAGCGATAATGTGCAAAACGTCGCCAAGGGTAGCACCAACCACATGCTGTAATGCGCCATAGGTTCTAGTTCAAAACCGAACTTCATGACGCTGGCCACCACCGCGTCAGAGCCAAGGCTTGCGACAACTCCGGCAATGAGCGCCATCAAACCGTATTCAGCCCAAATAGTCTGCTCAACGCGGCGCTTGCTGGCCCCTAAAGTGCGGTATAAGCGAATTTCTTGTTGCCTCTGGCTTAAACTTAAACGCAACAGGGTAAAAATCAGTAAAATACCAGCAATCACGCCCATTGCAGCCAGCACTGTCACTGACCAGATAATTTGCGTCAGCAAAGTTTGAATCTTATCGCCCATTGCCCGGATATCCATCAAACTGACCGTAGGGTAAGTGCGAGCAAGGGTGGCAAGCAAGGCGTTATCTTGATCTTGCGCTCTGAAACTCACCAGCCACGTGGCAGGGATCTCCTGCAATAGGTCTGGGGTAAAAATGAAATAGAAGTTAGGCTTCATTTCTCGCCACTCGACTTGGCGAATGGAATTTACTTTCGCTTCCACGGTTTGGCTATTGATCACAAAGCCTAAACTATCACCCAGTTTCAGCCCCAAATCACGAGCAACGTCCGATTCAACCGAAACGCCACCTTGCTCTGTCCACACTCCTGCCGTCAGTTGGTTATTGCTGGGTAGCGATTCTCCCCAAGTGAAATTGAGCTCTCGCCTCAACGCATCACTCCCCTCTTCACCTTGAGCTTGTTGCTTGGCCTCTATGCCATTAATAGTCGATAAACGCCCTCGGATGATCGGATAGGCTTGCGAACGCACAATGTTGGCGCTGTCTAACGTGTTAAGGTAATCATTAACTTCATTTGGTGAAATGTTGAGTGCAAATGCGTTATGAGCATCGCTGGGTAAGGTTCGCTGCCAATCAGAGAGTAAATCGGTACGCACCAACCAGATGATCGCCAATAACATTAACGATAATCCTAACGCACCAAACTGGACTCCGGTCGTGATTGCCGAACGATTGATTCGGCTGAGCGCTAATTTAAGCGCGGTAGAGAGCGGAAGACGTCCTAAACTACGAGCCACCAAAACACTGACCACAGCAAGCACTGCAAAAAGCGTCACTATCCCAGCCAACACAATCCACACTAAGAGATTATTCCAATAAACCCACAGCATCGGCACCAACGGAATCAAGATGAGCAACCCATTACGGCGATGATTCGGTTTCGCTCGCTCTGTTTGCATGACATTGAGCGCACTGGTATCTAGCAAATGCAGTAAAGGAATGCCGAGTGCAGGAAAAGCGATCAATACACTCGCCATCAGCGCAATAAAAGCGGGTTTAGCGCCATAACTCGGTAAAGGCGTAGGCAATAAATCCACCAGCGGCACGCGTAATAAAGACTCTAGGCCAATGCCGATCAATACCCCAAGCACCGCAGCAGAAACAAACAAAATCACCACTTGTACGAACAACCATTGGCGGATCCAACGTTTGCTCGCCCCAAGGCTTTTTAACATGGCGATGGTTTTTTGCCGCGTAGAAACATAGTGCTGACAAGTCAGGACTAATGTGGTTGCCGCCATGATGATCACAATCGCTACGGTTAACGACAAATATTGCTCTGTCCGCTCAAAAACCTCATTCGTTCGGCTGGCGCTATTTCGGTCGCGCCAACGATCGCTAGGCGTTAAAGTAACGGGCTGTTTTACTGCTTCAATCTGTCCATCATCACCATTAATGAACACGCTAAATTGCACTCGGCTCCCCAATTGAAGTGCACCAGTACGAGCCACATCGTCTTGGTGGATCAACACCGCGGGCATCTGTTGAAATGGATTAAAGCTGAGTCCCGGCTCCTCAAGGATGCGTCCCGATACCGTAAAGTCGGCATCGCCCAGCGTGACCTGATCACCAATTTGAACGTCTAATTGCGCAAACACTCGTTCATCTAACCACAGTTGATTCGGCGCAAGGTGCTGAAATGTCGTCACATCATCAGAAAGACGCATTTCACCGCGTAGCGGATAAGCACTATCCACCGCTTTAACTGTGACTAACTGCATACCGCGCTCACTGAATGCCATTGTCGCGTAACGTGTAAGTTGTGAAGACGGCAATTGCAAGCGCTCGATCTGATCGAGCAATGACGCTGGGGGTGGGTTTGCGGAAACAAACACACTATCGGCAGTGAGTGCGTCTTTACCTTGTTTAACAATCACTTGCTCCATACGCTCAGCTAAGGCAGTCAGCGCAAAAATACAAGCAATGATCAAGGTTAACGCCACTGAAATAGGCCACAACTGTCCGTGGCGGATTTCACCTAAGCTCCAGCGAATTAATCGTTTATTGAGTGAACGGCTTGACATCTCGCTCATTACCGCTCCTCCAACATACCAGCTTGCATGTGGAAAATACGGTCACATTGAGCCGCAAGAGCGGGATCATGGGTAACCAGCACTAAGGTCGTTCCGTGCTGCTTATTTAATTCAAACAGCAATGAAACCACTTTTGCCGCGGTTTCTTGATCAAGGTTGCCAGTAGGCTCATCGGCAAACAGCACTTTCGGATTGATCATAAAGGCTCTTGCTAGCGCGACTCGTTGCTGCTCGCCCCCTGAAAGTTGTGCAGGAGAGTGATGCATTCGATGCGATAAACCAACGGCCGTCAACAAGGATTTAGCACGATCCACATCCTCTTTTTCGCCTTTTAACAAACAAGGTAGCGTCACGTTCTCTAACGCAGACAAACTTGGGATCAGCAAAAAGCTTTGAAACACAAAGCCAACCGATTGACTGCGGATCGCCGCACGTCCTTCATCGTCCAGTTGAGACAATGGCTGACCCAATAGCTCTACCTCTCCGCGTGTCGGCGTATCAAGCCCAGCCAACAGCGTCATCAGGGTTGATTTCCCCGCACCAGACGTTCCGACTATCGCCACGCTTTCACCACTTTTGATCTCTAGGTTTACCTCTTTTAGGATTGTTAAATGCTCTTGATTGGTAGAGACTGTTTTAGATAATGAATGTGCCCTAATAACGGATGTTTGCATGACTCGACTTCTTTCCTTGATTTGTATTTTATTATTCTCGGCTAGCGCTAGTAGTACCACACTCTTGATATTGGGTGATAGTTTAAGCGCCGGTTACCAAATGCCGATTGAAAACGCTTGGCCTAGCTTGCTACCTAATGCGTTGCAAGCTGAAGGTAAATCAGACATTGATGTCATTAATGCCAGTATTTCTGGCGATACAACGGGCAATGGCCTAGCCCGCTTACCGTCACTACTCACCCTGCATACCCCTGATGCAGTGCTTATTGAGCTTGGTGCGAACGACGGATTGCGTGGCTTTCCACCTCAATTGATCAGCAGCAATTTAACCGCCATCATTGGCCAAATAAAAAAATCAGGCTCAACACCTCTTTTGATGCAGATCCGCATTCCACCAAATTATGGCAAACGCTACAGCGATGCCTTTTATAGCCTCTATTCTGAGCTTAGCCTCCAACATACTGTGCCGTTACTGCCCTTTTTCTTAGAGCAAGTGATCATTAAACCCGAGTGGATGATGGCCGATGGCTTACATCCGACGGTCGACACTCAGCCGTGGATCGCCAATTTTGTTGCGCAACATTTAGCAGAGCATCTCTGATTTTAATGCCTCAGCTCAATGAACTTTACCTAGTTTTACGATATTTTTTAGACCATTCCCCTAACCGCAAAGGTACAAACTATGCACATTGAACCTGTGATCAAAGGTGTGGTCGCTCGCTCTGCTCATCCACTCGGATGCGAACAAGCTGTGTTACAACAGATTAATTACGTAAAATCTTGCAGACCGATCACTCACGGGCCAAAACGAGTTCTCATTTTAGGCGCATCTTCAGGCTTTGGGCTCGCCGCCCGCATTGCCCTAACCTTTGGTGGTTCAGAAGCCGATACGATTGGCGTTTCCTTTGAAAAAACGCCATCAGAAAAAGGGGTTGGTAGTGCTGGTTGGTACAACAATCTCTTTTTTAAACAACAGGCCGAGCAAGCGGGTCGAGTCGCCGTCAATATCGATGGGGATGTTTTTTCACCATCAGTACGCGAGCAAGTGATTGAAGCGATAGAGACCTATTTTGAAGGGGAAGTCGATTTAGTCATTTACAGTATCGCCAGCGGCATGAGACCAAAACCCAATTCAGATCAGTATTGGCGCTCCGCCATCAAACCGATTGGTGAGGCCGTTTCTGGTGCGACGATATTACTAGAAAACGATACGTGGGTAGAAACCACCATTGCCCCTGCAAATGACGAAGAGATCGAAAGTACACTGAAAGTGATGGGTGGCGAGGATTGGGAAAACTGGATAGATACGCTGATCAACACTGAATCGATTGCACAAGGGTGTAAAACCATTGCTTTTTCATACATCGGCCCTCAGATTACTCACCCCATTTATCTTGACGGTACACTGGGACGCGCCAAAATTGATTTGCACCAAACCAGCCACTCTCTCAACCTAAAATTGTCTAACTATGGCGGCGGGGCTTATGCGACTGTTTGTAAAGCTTTAGTCACGAAGGCGAGCGTGTTCATTCCCAATTTAAGCCCTTACATTGTCGCATTGTATAAGGTGATGAAAGAAAAAGAGACGCACGAAGGATGTATCGAGCAGATGCAGCGTCTGTTTAGCGAAAAACTCTCTAGCAAAGGCAAAGTACCCGTTGATGGCGAACGACTGATCCGTATGGATGATTGGGAGCTCAACCCAGATACTCAGCAAAAAGTGGCCGATTTACTGGAGAAAATGGATCAGTACAACTTTAAGCAACTAGGTGATTACAAGGGCTTTAAGCGAGAATTCATGCAGCTCAATGGCTTCGACTTTGATTGTGTTGATTATGCTCAAGAAATTAATATCGACCATTATATCAAGCAAGCCGATTAACTCCTTCCGTATCATTTACGAGACACAGCTAACTATCTCAATGCCCCAATATTTTATTGGGGCTTTTTTTTGTTACATTGGCGGCGCGTTCTTATTCTTAATACCATACTATGGTC